>JAFXKD010000026.1 GCA_017531925.1 Clostridia bacterium
CAAAGAAAAGCTAACAAAAGAAACGCTGAATACAGGGCTACTCGCCCCGTACCCTCGGTCGCTTTTTGAAAAAGCTCCGCAAAACTTTTAATCCGTGTTAAGCAAGTGCGAACATGGTGCTCACTCAATAAACATCGCGTCACCGAAGGAGAAGAAGCGGTATTTTTCCTCGACTGCGGTGTGGTATGCGCTCATCATCTTTTCTTTATCGTAAAATGCGGAGACGAGCATTAGGAGTGTGCTTTCGGGCAGGTGGAAATTAGTGATTAGTGCGTCAACTGCCTTGAATTTATAGCCGGGATAGATGAAAATTCCCGTATCGCCCTCGGCGGCGGGGATAAATCCGTCCTCGTGCGCTACGCTCTCGATGGTTCTGCAGGACGTGGTACCCACGCAGATAAGACGTCCGCCCTTAGCCCTTCTTTCATTAATGATATCCGCGCTCTTCTGCGTTACCGCAAAATGCTCGGTGTGCATTACGTGCTCGTCAATCCTGTCCGCCTTTACGGGACGGAAGGTACCGAGTCAGTGGAGCATTACGGGTACTATCTCAACGCCCATATCCCTTATTTTTTGCATAAGCTCGGGTGTGAAATGAAGTCCCGCGGTGGGAGCTGCCGCAGAGCCCTCTTCCCTTGCGTAAACGGTCTGATAGCGGCTCTTATCTTCAAGCTTTTCCGTAATATAGGGCGGCAGGGGCATAAGTCCGATAATATGCAAAATTTCGTAGATATTCTGATATTTTTCTTTATCGTAATCGAATTTTATATATCTGTTGCCCTCATCGGTGATATGCGTAATCTCTCCGTGGAGCGCGCCGTCGCCAAAGACGAGCTTTGAGCCCACCTTCGCGCGCTTTCCCGGCTTTACGAGTGTTTCCCAAGTGTCAAGTCCGAGATTTTTGAGAAGGAGAAGCTCGATCTTTGCGTCCTCCCTGCCCAAAACGTGACCGTAAAGACGTGCGGGGATGACCTTTGAATCGTTAATAACGAGCGTATCTCCTGCGCGAAGATAGTCGCATATATCGTAAAAATGCTTATGCTCTATCTCTCCGCCCTCGCGGTGAATTACCATAAGGCGTGATGAATCCCTCGGCTCAAGCGGTGTCTGCGCGATAAGCTCCTGCGGCAGATCATAGTAAAAATCCGATGTGAGCAGGTCGGTGTGCGCTTTTTTGTTAATAATTACTTCGTTCATTTTTTATCCATTCTATATCAATTCTTATTTTTCAACATATTATGTCAATGTACATTATACTATATTTTTATTGATTTTTCAATAATATTTTCAAATTTTGCCAGCGGCTTTTTATGTGACGGGTCAGGAGTAGCTTGAAAGTTACTTTACCTTTGAAATATGTTCTTTTTCGAGAAAAAGAACCAAAAAGCTTTTGATCATTTGGCACGCACAAAATCCGCGTAAATTTTTCGATAAAACGCGGGCGTTTTATCGGTTTTGAAGCTCCGATATCATCCTTACACGCGAGCGTGACGGCTGAAATCGAATCTTCAAAACTACGAAAAATCAAATTGAAGATTTGATTTTTCTAAATTTACTTACTTTTAGTGCAGACTTATAGAAAGCACAATCGAGCTTTGTGCGTTTGCTCTGAGCTTTTTTACTCCCTATAAGTAAAATTTGAACAACATATTTAAATACATCTTTGGAGAATCACACTATGAAAACAACTGTATTTTCAGGGGTATGCACCGCGCTTATCACTCCGTTTCGGGACGGTAAAATTGATTTTGAAGCATTAAGGGGACTGATAAAATTCCAAATTGACGGTGGCGTTAATGCGCTTCTCATCAACGGCACCACGGGCGAGAGCGCTACACTTACGGACGCGGAAAAGCGGGAGATCATATCATTTACGGTCAGCGAGGTGGGAGGGCGCGTGCCCGTTATCGCAGGAACCGGCTCAAACGATACGAAAAAGGCGGTGGAGCTTTCAAAATTTGCTTATGATGTCGGGGCGGACGCGTGCTTAGTGGTCACTCCCTACTACAACAAGGCGAGCGAAGCGGGACTTATCAAGCATTACGAGGCTATCGCGGATGCGACAAAAATTCCGATAATGCTTTACAACGTGCCGTCGCGAACGGGGGTGAATATTCCCTTATCGATTTATAAAAAGCTATCCGAGCATAAAAATATCGTTGCTGTCAAGGAGGCAAATCCGTCCGTTTCCGATTTTGCGCGGCTCTCTGCGAGGTGCGGCAAAAATCTTGATCTTTACTCGGGAAACGATGATCTTATTCTGCCCTCCCTCTCGCTTGGAGGAAAGGGCGTTATCTCCGTTATTTCAAACGCCCTGCCAAAGCAGACGGGGGAAATCTGCCGTCTTTGGTTCGGCGGTAAAATCAAGGAAGCGACCGAGCTTCAGCTGAAGCTTCTGCCTCTGATAAATGCGATATTTTGCGAGGTAAATCCCATTCCGATAAAGGCTCTGCTCTCGCATCTCGGTTTTTGTAAGGAGGAGTACCGCCTGCCGCTTTGCCCGATGGACAGCGATAGAAAAATGGCTTTGATCAAGGAATATTTGAGGGTTGGTTTTTGATTTGGCGGGGAGTTAGTTTGAGATTGGATCGTACTTTTTTCGAGAAAAAAGTACCAAAAAAGCTATATGGCGCTTTGCCCGACAGCCGTTTAGTGTGTGCTATAGCGACTAAAGCCAAACTAACTTTTGTAGGAAACGCGGACGCACACAGTGCCCCATACGAGTTTGTGCGCCGTACAGGCGATCCAAAGGCAAACTAACTTCTCCTTTTAAATCTGAATTAATTGCTAACACAAAAGATCCCCTGCGGTGCAGAGGATCTTTCTGTATATAGGAGGTTTATTAATAATTATCAAATCAGACGAGCGCGAGCTCCTTTGCGATGCAATATCTGATAAAGTCGAAATTTTCGGGTGTATTTTCAAGGTCGCCCCTTTCAAGCAGGAGGGTCGCCTCAAACACGATAGCGCGTATAACGAAGCTTTTTCTTCTCGACTCCCTCGCGCTGACGTTATTTATCTTCATATAATGCTCAAGCTCAAGCTCGATAAAATTTCTTGCGCTCTCGATATCCTGATAGCTTTCGTCGTCCACCTCGATATTATCAAGCATTATGATGGAACGGTAATTGGGATTTCCTACAAGGAACTTTATATAGAAAACGCAAAGCTCGATAAGGAGCTGCTTTTCGTCATTCCTATACAGCTTATTTATCTCGCCCTTAAGCAGCGACCACTGATGCTTGATGTACTGAATTATCTCAAGCACAAAGCCCTCTTTGTTTTTGAAATAGTTATAGGGAGTTGCACACGAAACGTTGCACGCGACCGCTACCTGACGGAGCGAAAAGCCCGCAACTCCGCAGTTACCTATCTCGTCTATTCCAGCAAGAATAAGTCTTTCTTTAATTGTCTTTCTGGCAAATTTGTTGTCCATTATTATCACCACCCAAAAGTTGTACAAGTACATTATATACGAACTTTACAAAATTGTCAATGATAATTTTTAAAAAATATTTGCAAAATATATTGACTTTTATAAATAAAAATAGTAAAATGAAGAAAAGTTATCATTGATAACTATATCTTTATCCGGGAGGTGCTTATGGACGTACTCGCTTCGGCAAGAGAAAAAATCAATAAAGTCGATCGCGAGATGGCAAGGCTCTTCTCGATCCGTATGGAGGCAGTTAAGGAGATCGCAGAATACAAGGCGGAGCGTGCTCTGCCCATTTTCGATGCAAAGCGCGAGGAGGAGATTATCCGAAATGCCGCATCCGTCATAGAATGCGACGAGATTAAGGCGCACTATATCGAATTTATCAAAAGCAATATGTCCATATCCCGCTCATACCAGGCAGAGCTTTATCCGGATGCTCTCTCGATGGGCGGCGTTCTTTATGAATGCGAGGGTATAAAGAGGATACGCGTTGAGCTTTCGGAGAATTCCTACGATATAATCCTCGGCTGCGGCGCGCTGTCCCTTGCGGAAAAATATTTTGATCTTAAGCGGCGCGTTCTCATAGTTACCGACACGGGCGTTCCGCGCGAATATGCGAATGCGGTTGCCGACAAATGCGCAGATCCTTATATCTATACGGTGGAGCAAGGAGAGGCGAGCAAAAATATAAGTAATTTTGAAAAGATGCTTTCTTTTATGGCTCAGAACCGCTTTACAAGAACCGACTGCGTGGTAGCGGTGGGCGGCGGAGTTTGCGGAGATCTTGCGGGCTTTGTTGCGGCGTCGTATATGAGGGGCGTTGATTTTTACAATATCCCCACCACCCTTCTTTCCCAGGTGGATTCATCCATTGGAGGAAAGGTAGCGGTCAACCTTGGCGGATACAAAAACACCGTGGGGGCGTTCTACCAGCCGAAATGCGTTATCGTTGACCCGGAGCTGCTTCTCACCCTTGATATCGGACAGATCCGCTCGGGACTTGCGGAATCCCTTAAGATGGCAACGACGAGTGATGCGGAGCTTTTTGAAATTTTTGAGAGTGGAAGCTTTCTTGACGATATCGGACTTGTGATAGAGCGGTCCCTGCTTATCAAAAAAGGAATAGTTGAGCGCGACGAAAGAGAGAGCGGAGAGCGAAAAATTCTCAATTTCGGTCATACGGTCGGGCACGCGGTCGAAAGCCTCACCGGTATGCTTCACGGACACGCGGTAGCCGTGGGTATGCTCTACGTCTGCTCCCCGAGTGTAAGAGAGCGCTTACTTTCGATATACGACGTTATCGGTCTTCCCTGCCGTGCGGAGCCTTGCGCGGACGAGCTTTACGGCTTCATCCTTCGCGACAAGAAGGCTGACGGAAGCAATATCACACTAACATATGTAAACGAGATAGGCAAAGCAGAGCTTATCAAAATGCCTATCGAAAAGATAAAGGACCTTTTATGATCCCAAGCAATTAAGGAGAAAATAATGAAAAACACCTTTGGCAACGCCTTGAAGGTCACTCTTTTCGGCGAGAGCCACGGAGAGATGATCGGAGCGGTGATAGACGGACTCACTCCCGGAATAGAAATAGATAACGCCTTTATAGACTCTCAGCTTGAAAGACGCCGTTCAAAAGCGACGGTCTGCACGCAGAGAAAGGAAAAGGATGAATACAGGATAGTAAGCGGTGTGCTTAACGGCTATACCACGGGAACTCCGCTTTGCATACTCATCCCAAACCTTGATACAAAAAGCTCGGATTACCAGCTCTTTGACGCGGTAGCCCGTCCCGGACACGCGGATTATACCGCGAACTGCAAGTATCACGGCTATCAGGATCACAGAGGCGGCGGACATTTTTCGGGCAGAGTTACGGTAGCTCTTGTTGCGGCGGGCGCGATAGTTCAGTCCGCGCTTGCGAAAAAGAATATCCGCATCGGCACGCATATCAAAAAATGCGGCTCGGTTTACGACAGAGATTTTTGCGACTATGTAAAGGACATTGAATATATACAGTCCATTCCCTTCTCCATTCTTGACAAGGATGCGGAGAAGCAGATGATGGATCTGATGATAGACGCTAAAAAGCAGAACGACAGCATTGGCGGAGTTATGGAGACAGCCGTTGTCGGTATGCCCGCAGGCGTTGGCGAGCCTTGGTTCGACACGCTTGAGAGCATGCTCTCGCACGCGATGTTCGCAATTCCCGCTATCAAGGGAGTTGAATTCGGTGCGGGCTTTGCCTGCGCGGATATGCTGGGCAGTGAGATGAACGACGAGTTTTATATCGAGGACGGCAAGATCCTTACAAGGTCAAATAATAACGGCGGTATAAACGGCGGTATCAGCAACGGCATGCCCATAGTTTTCCGTTGCGCGATAAAGCCCGCGTCATCCATTCCCAAAAAACAAAAGACCGTCAATTTCAAAGAGATGACAGAGACGGAGGTCGAGATAGCGGGCCGTCACGATTCCGCAATAATCCCCCGCGCCTGCGTGGTGACGGAAACGGTGGCTGCGCTCGTTATAGCTGACGCGCTGCTCTCAAGATTCGGAACGGATTATTTACTCAACTGATAAAAAAATGAAAGGAGAGCCTATGCGGTACGGTCTGATCGGCGAAAAGCTTTCGCACAGCTTTTCAAAGGAAATACACGAGCTTGTAGCGGGCTACTCCTATGAGCTTTGCGAATTGAAAGAGGACGAGCTTTCATCATTCTTAAGGGATCGCAGATTTGATGCGATAAACGTTACCATGCTATATAAAAAAGCGGTTATTGAGCATCTCGATCATATATCCGACGCGGCAAGGGCGCTTGATGCGGTAAACACCGTTGTAAATCGCGGAGGTAAGCTTTACGGCTACAACACGGACTATCACGGTATGCGCGATCTTATATTAAAAAACGGCGTTTCCCTCCGTGGCAAAAAGGTGCTTATACTCGGTATGGGAGGCACCTCGCGCACCTCATCCCTTGTTGCAAGAGATCTTGGAGCGAGTGAGGTCTTGCTCGTTTCAAGAGAAAAAAAGGCGGGTGCTATCGATTATGCGGAGGCTTATTCCCTGCACTCTGACGCGCAGATAATAATTAATGCTACTCCCGTGGGTATGTATCCCGATTCCTACTCATCACCGATCGATATTTCAAGATTCGACGGACTTGAGGCGGTATTCGACGCGGTTTACAATCCCCTTCGCACGTCACTTGTGCTTGATGCGAAGGAAAAAGGCATATGCGCGGAGGCGGGTCTTTATATGCTCGTTTCCCAAGCCGTTCACGCAGCGGAGCATTTTATCGGTACAGAATATAAAAAGGACGTTATCGACGGTACGTTCAGTAAAATATTAAGTCAAAAGGAAAATATTGTGCTTATCGGTATGCCCTCCTGCGGAAAGACAACCGTTGGCGGACTTCTCGCAGAACGTCTTGGCAGAAGGCTTTACGATATTGACGACGAGATAGAGAGCCGTATCGGCTGCACAATCGCGGAGTTTTTCAAAGCACACTCGGAAAAGGAATTCAGAGATATCGAGTCAGAGATTACCGCAGAGATCTCAAAAAAGAGCGGCATCATAATCTCCACGGGCGGCGGCTGTATATTAAGGCACGAAAACGTGCGCGCGCTCCGTTCAAACGGAAGGCTCTACTTTATTGACAGAAGTCCGAAAAATCTTATCCCGACGGATTCACGCCCGCTTGCGAGCAGGGTGAGTGATATCGAAAGGCTTTATCGGGAGAGATACGGTATATATATGTCCGCTTGCGACGTGAGGATCGACGGAGATCTTACGCCCGAGGACGAAAGCGATCTTATAAGAGAGGAGTTTTATTGCAAAGGATGAAGATTTTAGTTATCAACGGTCCAAATCTTAATATGCTGGGCATCAGAGAGCCGAAGCATTACGGCAAGGAAACGTACTCGGATCTTTTAAAAAAGATAGAAGCTCATTGCGAGGGCAAATGCGCGGTGGATTTTAAGCAATCCAACCACGAGGGCGATCTCGTTGATTTTATACAGAGCGCGTATTTTGAAAATTACAACGGGATAGTGATAAATCCCGGCGCATACACGCACACGAGCATCGCACTTCTTGACGCGGTAAAGTCCGTTATGATACCCACCGTTGAGGTACATATCAGCGACGTATCCTCGCGAGAGGACTTCAGACAGATAAGCTATATAAGAGAGGCTTGCATTATGACCGTTTCGGGCAAGGGCACGGACGGATATCTGCTTGCCATAGACCATTTATTAAATTACATTCAGGAGGAAAGCAAATGAACGTTACCATTAACAGAGGAAAGGGCCGCGGAACTATAATAGCTCCGCCCTCAAAGAGCGTTGCGCACAGAATGCTCATCTGCGGCGGACTTGCCAACGCGAAAAGCACCATTACGGGAATAAACAACTCAGAGGACGTTCAGGCTACTCTTGACTGCCTTGCCGCCATCGGCGTTCAGTACACCCACAACGGCGACGTTCTTGAGATAACGGGTCGCGAGGTAAAGAAAAACAAGCAGATACAGGAATTTTTCTGCCGTGAGAGCGGAGCTACGCTTCGTTTCTTTATTCCCCTTGCGCTCCTCACGGGTAAAAAGAGCATCTTCTACGGAAGTCAGAACCTTCTCGCCCGTCCCCTCTCCGTTTATCAGACCATCTGCAAGGAGCAGGACCTTATGTTCGTCAAGGAAAAGGAGAGGATCATACTTGAAGGTCCCCTCAAGGCGGGAAATTTCAAGGTCCAGGGAAATATATCGAGCCAATTTATCTCGGGTCTTCTCTTTGCCCTTCCCGTTCTTAAAAAGGACAGCCAGATATCCATCACTCAGCCCATTGAGAGCCATTCATACATCGATCTCACGCTCAACGTTATGCGTCGCTTCGGTATGAAGATCGAATGGAAGAATGAGAGAACGCTCTATATCCCCGGCGGACAGAAATACAGTCCCGTAAACGACAGCGTTGAGGGCGACTACTCAAACGCTGCGTTCTTCTCCGCGCTCAACGTTCTCGGAGGAGACGTTACTGTTGAGGGACTTGATGAAAATTCCGTTCAGGGTGACAGAATATACTCCAAATATTTTGAAATGATAAAGAGAGGTACTCCCTCTATAAATATTTCCGACTGCCCCGACCTTGGACCCATCCTTTTCGCGCTTGCGGCGGCAAACAACGGAGGTATCTTCACGGGTACGCGCCGCCTTCAGATGAAGGAGAGCGACAGAGGAACCGCTATGGCGCAGGAGCTTCGTAAATTCGGCGTTACCGTTACCGTTGGTGAGGACGATATCGTTGTATTCCCCAAGGAGTTCCACAAGCCCACCGAGGTGCTTAACGGACACAATGACCACAGAGTGGTCATGGCACTTGCCGTTCTTTGCACCGTTTTCGGCGGTGAGATAGAGGGCGCAGAAGCAGTCAACAAGAGTTTCCCCGACTTCTTTGAGAAGCTCCAGAGCGTTGGCATTGAAATCACCAAGCACTAAAACGAGGTATTTTGCAAATATGATCTTTAAAAGAAAATTACCGATACCGCAGGAGGTCAAGCAGATGCTCCCCCTCTCCGACGAGCTTGCTAAAAGAAAGGCTCAGAACGACGAGGAGATAAAAAAGATATTCTCAGGCGAGAGCAACAAGTTCCTTCTCGTTATAGGTCCCTGCTCCGCCGACCGCGAGGATGCTGTTATGGAGTATATCTATCGCTTAAAAAGGATCTCCGAGCAGGTGCAGGACAAGATAGTTATCGTACCGCGCGTTTATACCGGTAAGCCGCGAACCACGGGCGAGGGATACAAGGGACTTGTACATCAGCCAAATCCCGTTGAGCCGCCCGATATGTTCAAGGGCATCGTTGCCATCAGAAAGATCCATATGAGAGTTCTTGAGGAAACGGGCTTTTCCACCGCGGATGAGATGCTTTATCCCGAAAATCACCGCTATATTTCCGACCTTCTCTCATACGTTACGGTGGGCGCGCGCTCGGTTGAAAATCAGCAGCACCGACTGCTCGCAAGCGGTATGGAGGTCCCCGTTGGTATGAAAAATCCCACGTCGGGCGACATATCGGTTATGATGAATGCTATCAAAGCCGGTCAGTCCTCACATATGTTCATATACCGAGGCTGGGAGGTCGAAAGCTCGGGCAATCCCTACACCCACGCGATCCTTCGCGGATACGTCAACAAAAACGGTGAGAGTCTGCCGAACTATCACTATGAGGATCTTTCACATCTTAATGACACATATATAAGGATGGGACTTCAAAATCCCTCCGTGATCGTTGACTGCAGTCACTCAAACTCCGACAAACACTACAAGGCGCAGGTGAGGATCGCCAAGGAGGTCTGCCACAACCGTGAACATTCAAGAGCCATAAGATCCCTTGTTAAGGGATTGATGATAGAGAGCTATCTTGAGGACGGCGCGCAGAAGATAGGTGACGGTATCTACGGAAAATCCATTACCGACCCCTGCATCGGCTGGGCAAGAACAGAAAAGCTCATACTCGATATCGCGGATCTTTTATAAAAGCAAAAAAAGAGCAAGCACTAAGATGTGCTTGCTCTTTTCTATTGTTCTAAGCTTGAAAGCGCGTCCTTAACCGCTACCGGAAGGGTTGCGGTGGAGCTCCCATTATTAAAATCAAGCTGTGCGCCTATGTGGACGGGGATATCCGTTATATACGCGTCAACGCTGCCGCCGATAACGATACCGAGCTTTACTATCCTTGAATCCTTTACCGTTGCGGTAAGTGTACCCGAGGTGAAGCTGATGTTATATTCCGCCGCCTCGGGCGCGATATAGTATGCGATCTCCTGCATCGCCGCCCTGTCAAGCGCCAAGCGGTAGGTATATGTTCCCTTTTTGACGTCGCACGTTGGGTTTCCCTTTTCGTAAAGATAGGCTACCGCACCAAGCATCTCACCAAGCGAAAGCTCGCGCGCCTCTTTTTCGGAAAGGATATTTCCTCTTTCGTCGCAGGAAGCCTTTGAGTTAAAATACGTTCTTCCAAAGCCGTAATCCGCCGAGAATATCGGCTCATCCTCCGTTTTGAAGCGGTACATTTTCAGATCGTTATCGAATTTCAGCGAGAAAACGTCCACGCTGACTGTAACGTCTGCCTCAAGCGGATCCCTGCTGTCAAGCTCAGAAATGGCATTTGTCAAAATCAAGCCCTCAACAAGAGTTACTCCGCCGTCCGCTCCCGAAAAAAGCACGAAGGCTATAACTCCTATCGATATAACCGCTATCGCACAAAGAGTGACGGCAAGTATTATTTTTGATCTTTTGCTCATCATCCGCTCCTTTAATGATGGTGGTGATGACCGCTCTCGCCCTCGGAAACATCTACGTGACAGCACTCCTCATGACAATGCTCATCCCTACCCTCAAGCTCAAGCGTTACGTGATCTATTCCGTGCTCTTTAAGCTCTTCTCTGATCTTATGCTTTATCTCGTGGCTTTCCCCCTCGCAGACGATATGCATGGTTGCATAATTACGCGTGCCGTCCATTGACCAGATGTGTATGTGGTGAACGTCGATAACACCTTCGATCTCTCCTATATGCTCCTTTATCTCGTTTATCTGAAGATGGGGAGGAAGCTTTGCGAGAAACAGATCAAGCACCTCTTTAAGATTTTTAAGAGAATTTATAAGTATGAATGCCGCAACACCTATCGACATAAGGGGGTCGATGATGCTAATATCCGTAAATTTCATAATGAGCGCGCCGACAAGCACTACCGCCCAACCGAGAACGTCCTCAAGCATATGAAGATTTACTGCCTTCTGATTAAGCGAATGACCGCCGCTCGTAAAATACGCCGCGCTGAAATTGACGATGACTCCGACTATCGCAAAGACTATCATTCCGTTATAGTTGATATCTACGGGATTAAAAATCCTCAGCACCGCGTTATAGATGACTGCCGCAGAGCCGAAAAGCAGTATGAACGTGGTGATAACGCCGCCCATTACCGAAAAACGCGCATAGCCGTAGGTATAGGTCTCATCGGGCTGCTTTTTGCTCTTTTTTTCAAGAAAATAGGACACGCCTATGCTCATAGCATCGCCTATATCGTGGATGGCATCCGACATTATAGCCACGCTTTTTGTGAAAATGCCTCCGATAAATTCAAAAATCGAAAAGCATAAATTAAGTAAAAATGCAATTAATATATTCTTCTCGCTCTTCATTTTCCCTCTCCCATTCTGTGCTTTATATGCTCAAGGCTCACCTTGAAAATATCAAAAATATGCTCGTCGTCAAGTGAATAATATACTTCCTTTCCCTCGCGCCTGCATTTTACCGCGCCGCTCTCCTTGAGCTTTGAGAGCTGATGGGATACGGACGATTTGCTCATTGAAAGCACGTTCGCCAAGTCGCACACGCAAAGCTCCCCGCTCTGCAGAGCGAAAAGGATCTTACAGCGCGTGCTGTCGCCCACTATTTTATAAAAGCCCGCAACCTTCACTATAAGCTCATCGGCAGGCATTGATGAAAGAGCCTTTTTCACAGCCTCCGTATGCACAGCGCTGCAATCACATATATATTCGTTTCTTGGCATTTTCTGACCTCCGTTTTTATAAATCAGTTGAATAAGTGTTCAACTGTGTATATTATAGTTGAATGAGCATTCAATTGTCAAGGGGGGGTTTGAAAATTTATTGAAGGATTTTAATAACCCCTGCCCCGTAGGCATATAATTTTAAAAAAGCAAAATGGGGATAAAAAATGACGAGACTGAAAAAATATCTTGCAAGCGGCGTGCTTATGACCTGCGTTTCGCTTGCTCTGCGCGGACTTGCGGTCGCATTTAACGCTTACATTTCTCGAAAAATAGGCGCGGAGGCGCTTGGACTTTACACTCTGCTCGGAAGCGTTTACGGATTTGCGCTCACGCTTGCGCTGTCGGGAATAAATCTCACTACCACAAGGCTCGTTTCGGATGCGCTCGGTGAGAACGACATCCAAAAGGCGCGCGCATCGGTACGCAAATGCGTGTGCTATTCCCTGTTTTTCGGCTCACTCGCGTGCGCTTTGCTACTTATCCTTGCAGAGCCCGTTGCCCTTTTCGTGCTTAAGGATGCGCGCATCATAAAGCCCCTTAAGCTTGCGGGAGCGACGCTTCCGCTGATCTCTGTGACCGCGTGTCTTAACGGATATTTTACCGCCGTGCGCAAGGTGTATAAAAACGCAGCGGTGCAGATAGGCGAGCAGCTTGCAAGGATATTTATCTGCGCCGCTCTTCTTAAGCTTGCCATAGGGCGGGATATGGAATCCTGCTGCACGGCATTAGTTCTTGGAGGCGCGCTTTCCGAGATGCTTTCATTTACGCTATCTGTTATTTTTTACGTTTTTGAAAAGCAAAGGAAGAAAAATACGTCAAAAAGCGACAGAAACGCATCGGGAGTTACAAGGAAGATGCTCTCCATCGCGCTGCCTCTCGCTCTTTCCACATATTTCCGCTCCGCGCTCCTTACACTTGAGCATATCCTGATACCGATCGGAATAGAAAAAAGCGGAGAAAACCGCGCGACTGCTCTTGCGGCTTACGGAACTCTTCAAAGCATGGTAATGCCACTCGTTCTCTTTCCCGCCGCATTGACTCAGTCGTTTTCCTCACTCCTTGTGCCGGAGCTTGCGCGCCTGAAAATTCAGGAAAATATGCGCGAGATACGGTATATTGCGGGGCGCGTTTGCCACCTTGCCCTGCTTTTCGGTGTTGGCGCGTCGGGTGTGATGATATACTTTGCAGACGGGCTTGGTATGGGAATATACGGCTCTGCGGAGGCGGGCGGATATATACGGCTCGTTGCCCATATCGTGCCTATTATGTATCTTGATACCACCGTTGACAATATGTTAAAGGGACTTGGCGAGCAGCTTTATACTATGAATATCAATATTCTTGATACTCTCTGCTCGCTCGTAATGGTGTGGATACTGATACCGCGCTTTGGCGGCTACGGTTACATAATCCTTATAATGGTAAGCGAGATCTTCAATGCAAGCGCGAGCATATATAAGCTTGTAAAGGTTACGGGGATGCGCTTCTATGTCCTTCGGTGGTTCGTTTTGCCGTCGCTGTCGATAATAGCGGCGACTCACGTCGCGGGCGCGCTCTCCGATATGCTCGGATTTGGTGTTTTAGGAGCGATAGCTCTCTCGGTTGGAGTCTATTTTCTTCTTTTGCGTGCGATAGGCTCGCTTAACAAAGAGGAATGTGCGTGGATAAAGGGATTTTTCAAAAAATCGGCTTGACTTTTTATAAAAATGTGATATAATACAAGAGATACGCAGATGTGGCGGAATTGGCAGACGCGCTGGATTCAGGTTCCAGTGAGAGCAATTTCATATGGGTTCGAGTCCCTTCATCTGCACCAAATAAACGAACCAAGCCCTTGTGGCTTGGTTTGTTTATTTCCTGACAAATAACACCTCGAACCCTTAATATTTGCGTCAGCAAATATTCTTTTGCGTCCAAAAACTAAAGCCAAGCTCAAACGCTCGCGCAAAAGGGGTTCCTGAGTCCCTTCATCTGCACCAAAAACTTAAAGGAGGGTTCTACCCTCCTTTAAGCTTTTCTTGACAAATTATATCTCGAACCCGTAATATTTTACAAATATTATTTTGCGTCCAAAAGCTAAAGCCAAGCACAACCGCTCGCGCAAAAGAAAACAGCTATAGGGATGCTATTCCCGAGTTTGTGCGATTTAATATTGTGGAGTGTAATATTAGAGATGTAGATTGACAAGAAACCGGTGCTAAAGATATTTTTGCTAATATTTCAAATAAATATCCCGATGTTATAAATCGAGATAACGTTGACGACGTCATCGCCGCAGCGATGAAGAAAAAGTAACTTAATAGAAAAAGCCCCTATCTTAAGCTCCAGGTGACGTACTAAAAACCCACCGCGAGCTGATAATATGGCTGCTTCAGCCCCGCCCGAGACTACACTAAAAGTACCTCGCGCCCCGCTCGGTTGCCTCAATGAAAAGCTATGGCTTTCTAAAAACAACAAAACCAAAAGGCGAGACCGTTTTCTGTCTTGCCTTTTGGTTTGGCTCCTTCTGGGCGAAACGTTGATAGGCGGCAAGCATTGCTTGCCGCCTATATGATTTTTAGGTATTAGGTTTCGGGTACTGCCTCAAGCAGAACAACATTCGTTGTCAGATTGTAATAGAGGTTATAAGTGCCTGCCGAATTAACGATCAGCGTGGGGATTCCACCGTAATCGGCAACGCTTCCGAGCGACGCATCCATCGCAGGATCAAGCGTCATAGAAAGATATTCAAAGGCACTGTCGCAAAGCATAACCGTTCCTCTGTCCGTGAAGACGATATTCTCGAAGAGCACCTTGCCGTTTTCGTCCGCGGTGGCGTTGGTGTTGTTGCCCGAGTAGAACAGGTAAACCTTTGCACCCGCGAGAGAGGTGCTTGCCATCTCGACGAAAATAACTCCCGTATTTACGTTATAGGTCATATTCGCAGTGCCGTTTTTGTAGAAGAACAGCATATTGCCACCGTAAATCTGTGCAACAGAGTCACTCACCGACGCATCAAGCGTTAAGGGCAGATAATTATAGGATTTGTCAAGAATTGCAATAGAGGTTTCGCCGTCTACGGCAAAGCCGTTATAGGTTACGTTTCCGTCCCCGTCGGGATAAAGAAGGATAAATTCGTCAAGGAACAGATAAACTCCATCGGAGTAATCAGTATCGCCGCCGATGTCATCACCGCCACCTTCACCGCCCTCGGCTGCAACGAAGCGAACCTCGTGAGTGGTCTTGCTGATGTAGAAGTCATAGGTTCCTGCCGTCTGGAAGGTGATGATTCTACCGTCGGTGACGATGCCCGTCGTTCCTGTGGCAAGAGTCATATCCGCAATATAGTTATTGTCGGTATCCCATACCTTGAACTCATCCCACGCACCCATAGTAAGACCGAGATAGCACATCTCATCGGGATTGTCGGGATTTACTGTAAGATCAAGCTTATTGTTGTATGCAATGTAAATCTTATAAGGAACGCTCGGCTCCTCTTCCTCGCCGCCAACGTATTCAAGATACAGGACGCCTGTATATACGTTGTATTTAAGGTTGCAGGTGCCCGCCGTATTTGTATAAGCATAATAGTAATCACCGTAAACCGTTACGTCAACCAGCGACTTATCCATAGCATCGTCAAGAATTATGGGAAGGGGCGAGTTTCTCGCATCGAAAATCATAATACAGGAAGATGCGGTTACACTTAAGCCGTTGTAGAAAACGTCACCGTTTTCATCAGGAATGAGAGTTAACTCCTCATCGGCATAAATGCAGATTTCAGATAAGGGATCGGTGGTGTCGCACTCTATGGTAAAGGAGTTGAAGGCAGGAAGATACATAATGTTGAACCTACCACTCTTTTTTACGGAAACGAGATCGCCATCACGAGTAAGCGCGGTAATATCACCTGTTATTTCGGATATGTGATCTGCACCGATAGCGCCGCCCGTGGTAAGATTCTTAAGGTTGAAGCTTTCGCCTTCCTCAAGGTCTATTATCGCATAGTAGAACCAAAGTCCGTTCTCGTTTATATACTCCGTGAAGTCGGAGCTATTCATAGTGGTGGCGTGAGTGAGCGTCCACATAAACTCGTCTTCAGCACCGGCAGATGCTGAAAGATCAAAGCTGTCGAAGATAATATCATCCCTCTCGCCATCAAAATCAATGCCGAAGGACTCGCCGTGTTTGGGAGCAAACACCTTTGTGACATAGAGCTTCTTGCAACCGTCATAATCAAACTCAATAGCATAGCGAGCTGCGAAGTCGAATACTATCTCACCGTTATCACCTCTGTGATAGTCCCAAGTGTTCCAGCCGAAGCGCTCATCGATATCGTCATAGTCCCACACCGCACCGCTTTCGGTATCGCGGATAAGGAGCTTGTCGCCTGCGTTAATATAAACGTAGCCGTAAACGTAGGAGTTCACCTCGTCTGTGGGATAGGTTACGAAGTTCATAGCATACTTCTCGCCGTTTATCTCAATTACGATGCCCTTGTAGTTGGAGTCAACAGCTCCGCATTCGCACTTGCTGTCAACGTACTCGTGCTTGTGGGAAGGAGCGTAGTCGGGGTCGATCTCTCCGCATTCGCACTTGCCGTCAATATACACGTGCTCGTGTGGCTCGGGATCGGGAGTGGTCTCTACG
>JAFXKD010000027.1 GCA_017531925.1 Clostridia bacterium
ACAAAAATTTTTATTGAATTTTGGAGGATTTAAAAATGGCTAACGAAAAGATTACAGCTATTGTTGAAACAATTAAAGGTTTGACTATTCTTGAGTTGAACGAACTCGTAAAGGCAGTTGAAGAGGAATTCGGCGTATCCGCTGCTCCCGTTGCTGCTGTTGGTGTTGCTGCTCCCGCTGCTGCAGTTGAAGAAAAGACAGAATTTGACGTAGTTCTTGCATCCTTCGGTGCTAAGAAGCTCGACGTTATCAAGGTTGTTCGTGAGCTCACAGGTCTTGGTCTTAAGGACGCTAAGGACCTCGTTGAAGCAGCTCCCAAGACACTTAAGGAAGGCGTTTCCAAGGACGAAGCTGAAAAAATCAAAGAGTCTCTCGTTGCTGCTGGCGCAACAGTTGAAATTAAATAATTTAGTTTCAAAGAAACTTTTTACTTGCTGTACAAAACAGGACACGAAATCGTGTCCTGTTTTTGTTTTTATTTATATTCCTGATTGTAATAACCGCCAAGGCTGTAAAAATACGTTTCGTCAAAGAAATAGGCACTTGCTCCCTCTTCCTTTTCGCACAAAATGTATATCGTCAGTTCTCCAAGCTGATACTTAAAGAATTTTTCCGGATATTTTTCCAGCAAAATGGAAATTGATGAAGGATATTCTCCGTTGCCCTTTGTAATAGTTTGCACAAGCTCAATGGGCTCCGCACTAAAGGACATACTTGTCAAAGGATACCTTGCGGTACAACACGGGTCGCAAACACTGTAATATAACGAAAATCTTTCCATCTTAACTTTACTTGCTCCCTCACCCACCGCAGAATCGAGCGGGAGATAGATATACACGTCAGTACCGGATACGGGATTTTCACTGACCGTGTCAAATTTCGAGGGATAATAAATAGAATCGGTTAAATACGGCAAATAGCTTGTGCTAATATAATTAGGATCATTCTCATCAGCCTCACAATACCGTGAGTAAACGTCATGGCTTCCAAGAGAAGCGCTGTCATAACGATCAAAATTCCAAGTATCGTCAAAGCCAATAAAAGGCTCCTCAAACTCGTGATATTTAATTGAAAGAATCATTTCCTTGACCTCGGAATATTTGTCAAGATCGTCTATTGAATCAATAGCAACGTAATCGTGCGCCTCGAAATCAAAATCAATAATGTTATAATCAACCTCTATCGTCTTGCCGCCATAGGTAATACTAAGCTTGTCGCCGCTTGAAAGCTCATAGCAATAAAAGTAGAAGTAAGCATTATTTCGGGAGTCATAGGAGCTTGAGATCACACCACTCTCTGAGTTATAATCAAACTTCACGTCATCGCAATAAATGTCGGATCCGTCCATTTTCTTTACAGCGATCCTGTATGAATCAGCAACCTGAAAATCAAGAACGTCCCAACCCGAAACTCCGTAAACAGTTACCGAAAACTCTGTGTTAGCGGAAAACCATATGGGCTGAAAATTGATCGAACACCCCACCAAAGATAAACAGGAAGTCAGGATGATAATACAAATCAATATCTTAGCAATGTTTTTCATAGCATCTCTCCTTTTTAATATTCTAATCCGGCAATACCGTATAATCGTATATCAATTCTTCGAGGTTCTTGCCAACAAGGTCATAGTAAACACTTCTGTCATCATTAATATAGAAATAGCAATCTTTGATGAAATACAACCTTTCACCATTAATTTCAATAAAATGAGTGGGAGTTTCCGCACCAAGATAGATATCGTCTGTAAGTATATTAAATTCAAGTTCAAATACGGGAATTTCGCAAACCGGTGTTCCGTCAATTAGATGGAGTTGGCAATGATCATACCACGTTTCAAGACCAAAACGACTAACAAAATTTGTTCCATCCCTGAATACGGGCAAATACATTAGCTCAAAGTAATTACCCTTCCCGTCGCTATAGAATTCTCCGTTAATAAAATTTAACTGTCTAACCGATCCGTCGTTAAAAATAAACTGAACCGTAAAATATCCACCGTCGTCGATCTGAGTTTTTTCTTCAGAAACGGACCTTACTTCAAGCAGCTGATAATCCTTAAAAATACTTGAAATTACCGCCTTATCGGTTGATGATGAAATATATGTGAACGAAACGGGTGGCAACGGACCACCGCCGCCCGATATCATCTTTATCTCCGCAATATTCTCTGCACTCACGTCGTTAAGCCATTCAGCCCCCACCTGATTGCGCAGGATATCGTTAACGACGCGAAGCTCCATTTCATAACCGCATACGTCACACCGCAAATCACCGTTATCGTCAAAGTGCGCTCCGTATCCGAAAACGACACCCGTCACTAATTCTTTCACAGTAGGAATTCTCCAGTGATTGGTAGAGCTGTATTCCCATTTGCTCTCACCGCAAGCAGTAAGACAACTAAGACATAAAATAAATACCAAGGCTAAAACCGATAATTTTTTCATAAATTTCACTTCCTTTCACTAATATAGTGTACAAAAATCAAAAAAAAGTGTAATAAATTTCAAAAAACTTTTATTTTTTAGAAAAAAAGTTATTATTTTGCAGTATTTCTCTCAAAATCAAACAAATACTGCTGAGCAACGCCGGCGTATCTGCCAAATGTCGCAGGGTCAAAATCCTTTTCAAAATACTTGTCAAGCACACGCTTCATCCATACGTCAACGGGAAACGGATCAAGCCTTTCAAAGCCGAAAAGCAACGCGCACGATGCCACCTTCAGCCCAATTCCCTTCACTCTGCAAAGATATGCGAGCGCGTCGTCAAGCTTCTTGGTGCCCCTCAGCTCCGCCTCATTTATCTCTCCACTGCACCATTTTGTCGCAGCATCCATTATGTACTTTGCGCGAAATCCCGTTTTGAGCGAGAAAATAAACTCCTCCCCCGCGCCAAGTATCGCCTCAGCAGTCGGGAACGAATAAAACTCCCTGCCCTCCGCACCGTGATCCCGCATCAATGATACATCGATCTGCCTACCAAGCGCGAACGAGAGCGAATCGATTATCTTTTTTATTCTCGGAATATTGTTGTTCTGAGAAATTATAAACGAGCATACCGCCTCCCAAGGCTCCTGGCGCAATATCCTTATTCCTCTTCCGCACTCCAAAGCCTTCACAAAGGTGGGATTTTGGCAATTTTCAAGCAGCTCTTCATCGATCGCATCGTAATCCTCGTCAAGCGCGAAATAGTGACACCAGATGTCATAAAAATCCTCAGCGGTGGCATTGTAGATAATAAGCTCTCCATCAGTCTGCTTCACCGAGATAAGCCTTCCAAAAGCCACTCCAAGCCACTCATCCCCTACTCTCTCCCATCTGAAAGCCTGACCGCAGTCGAGCGTTTTCGCAAGATCGTAAGCACCCCTGTACTCTATGCGCACGAAAGGAAGGCTTCCCTCGTATTCCGTTTTTACATTATTAAAAAAATCCCTCATTAATTTCATCCAATCTCTTGCTTTATAAAGTAAAATAATATATAATAATTATATCACAAAAAAATTCAACTTGCAATATTTTTATAAGGAGTAAGGCAATAATAATGATTGAGCTTCTTGATCTACATAAAAGATTTATACTTGAGCATCTGCACGCAGGCGATACAGCCGTTGATTTCACTATGGGAAACGGTCACGACACCGAATTTTTGTCCAAGACCGTCGGTGAGAGCGGCAAGGTATATGCCTTTGATATCCAGGCAAGCGCCGTGGAATCCACTCGCAAAAATCTTGAGAAAGCGGGATGCCCAAATAACTATACACTCATTCACGACTCCCACCACAATGTCAAAAATTACGTTAAAGAGCCAATAAAAGCGGGAATGTTCAATCTCGGCTACCTTCCGGGCGGTGACAAGTCCATAACTACTATGCGAGCAACTACCCTCCCCGCAATCGAAGCGGCAATAGAGCTTCTCGGAAAGGACGCGATCCTGCTTATCGCAGTATATCCCGGACATCCGGAGGGCGATGCCGAGGGCAAGGAGATAACGGAGTATCTTTCCACCCTCTCCCGCTTTAAGGTCTGCTGCACAAAGGTACAGATCGTAAATTCACCCACCTCACCCTATTTTATGATGGTAGAAACTAAGTAAATGAAACAGGAAAACAAAAAAAACTCTTCATATAATAAAATAAGGAACAATCTCTATGCAAATGTGGAGCGTCACGAGCTGACAGAACGAAAGACCTTCAGCATTGTTGCCCTTTCTGCTCTTGTTCTGGCTTCAATACTTCTCTTTGTCGCCGCTATGATAGAATCGGGCAGCAAAAAGGAATATATATACGTCTTCGGCGATACGGAGCAGGAGCTTAGCGAAAAGCTCGCCTTCTCCGATGGAGTGCAGTATATCGATATGAGCGCCCTTGCTTCATTTTGCGGTATGGACAGTATGGACGGCGGCTTCGCCATCAACGGTACGTTTATCAGCTTTACGGACGGAAAGAGCACCGCAAAGGTGAACGGCCTTGACGTTTCCCTAAGCAAAAAAGCGATAATAAACGAAAAACACGTTCTGATACCCATTGAGGATGCTAAAAAACTGATTTTTGGCATTGATATTGACGTAAGCGTCGAAAAGACCGTGATAACTGCAACTGAAAATATCTATATGATAGCAAAAAATGTTGAATTCGATTACGTGACGGACGTATCCGCATATCTTGGCTACATTAATTCCGATAGCGACAGTATCTTGATCCTTGCAAACAAGAAAAACGGCATCGCCGAGGACTTTGCTCCATCGCCCCTCGTTGAGATTCCTGAAAAATACCGCAGGACCGACAGAGTGCTTAAGCTTGATCTGATCGCTGAAAAAGCGCTCGAGGCAATGATGCAGGATATGTTCGCTCTCGGTATTGATGACGTGTGCGTACAGAGTGCGTACCGCACCTACGCCGAGCAGCAAAATCTTTTTAACAATTACGTAAATTCCGAAATTAATAAAGGTCTCAGCCGAGAGGAAGCTATCGCAAACGCGAATAAATACTCTGCAAGGCCCGAGCACAGCGAGCATAGAACGGGGCTCTGCGTTGACTTTTTCGTTCCCTCCTGTATGCTGGAGCTTGAAAACTACGGTCACGAGGGCAGCTACCCCAATGACGTCGGATTTACGGAGACCGATGCATTTCCTTGGCTTCTCGAAAACTGCTGGAAATACGGCTTCATCCTTCGTTACCCCGAGGACAAGGTGGATATTACGGGCTATTCATATGAAAGCTGGCATTACCGCTTCGTAGGGCTTGAGGTCGCCTCAATAATTCACCAAACCGGGCTTTGCTACGAGGAATATATTGAACTTTTTAATTAATATCAAAGGAGAAAATATGAAAATTACAGATAACGTTATCTACGTTGGCGTAGATGATAAAAAGATCGACCTTTTTGAAGGTCAATATGCCGTTCCAAACGGAATGAGTTACAATTCTTACGTAATTCTTGACGATAAAATTGCGGTGCTTGACACAGTTGACGCAAGCTTCACACACGAATGGCTCGATAACGTGGCAGGCGCGCTTGAAGGCAGATGCCCCGATTATCTGATCGTGCATCATATGGAGCCCGATCACTCCGCAAACATCGCTAACTTCTTAAAGGTATATCCCAATGCTAAGATCGTCGCCACCGCAAAGGCATTTACAATGATGGACAACTTCTTCGGCGGTATCGACAATGACAAAACAATCACCGTAGCAGATGGCTCCACGCTCTCTCTCGGCAAGCATCAGCTTACCTTCATCGGCGCTCCAATGGTCCATTGGCCCGAGGTAATGTTTACTTACGAAAGCACGGAAAAGATACTTTTCTCAGCCGATGCATTCGGAAAATTCGGTGCGCTCGACACGGACGAGGAGTGGGATTGCGAGGCAAGACGCTACTATTTCGGAATAGTCGGAAAATACGGTGTTCAGGTTCAGGGCGCACTCAATAAGGCAGTTCCCCGCGAGATCAATACCATCTGCCCCCTTCACGGCCCAGTGCTTACGGGCGATCTCGATCATTATATATCTCAGTATTATATCTGGTCATCATATCTTCCCGAGGACGAGGGAGTTGTAATCGCATACACCTCTATTTACGGAAACACCAAAAAAGCGGTAATGGCTCTTGCCGACAAATTAAGAGCCAAGGGCGCACCCAAGGTCGTGACCATCGACCTTGCAAGGGAGGATTGGGCGGAATCGGTTGAGGACGCCTTCAGATATTCAAAGCTCGTTTTGGCAACCACTACTTATAATTCTGATATATTCCCCTATATGCGTCAATTCATAGATCACCTTACCGAGCGAGGATATAAGGGCAGAACGGTCGGTTTTATTGAAAACGGCAGCTGGGCACCCACCGCTGCTAAGATTATGAGGGGTCTTCTTGAGGGCTCAAAGGATATCACATTCCTCGAAACCACCTGCTCCATCCGCTCAGCTATGAGCAGCGAAAACGCATCTCAGCTTGACGCAATGGCGGACGAGCTTTGCAAGAATTACACACCGAGCAACAAAAACGATCTGACCGCTCTCTTCAAAATAGGCTACGGCTTGTACGTTGTTACCTGTAATGACGGCAAAAAGGATAACGGTCTTATCGTAAATACCGTTGCTCAGGTAAGCGACTCTCCCAAGAGAATATCAGTTACGGTAAATAAGGCTAACTACTCGCATCACGTAATAAAGCAGAGCGGCAAGCTCAACGTCAACTGTCTTACTACCTCCGCTCCCTTCTCCGTTTTTGAAAAATTCGGATTTGCAAGCGGCAGAAGCGTTGATAAGTTTGCGGGCGATTCGGTACTCAGAAGCGAGAACGGACTCGTCTATCTCGACGAACACGTGAACTCCTATATGTCCCTCACTGTCGAGCAATACGTTGATCTCGGCTCTCACGGAATGTTCATCTGCACCATCGACGAGGCTAAGGTATTAAATAACGATGATACTATGACTTATAGCTACTATCACGCAAACGTAAAGCCCAAGCCCAAGACCGAGGGCAAAAAGGGTTACGTCTGCAAGATCTGCGGCTACGTTTACGAGGGAGATACACTTCCCGAGGATTTTGTATGTCCTCTTTGCAAGCATCCCGCAAGCGATTTTGAACCAATCAAATAAAATCAGCAAGCAGAGATTTTTATTCTCTGCTTGCTTTTATAAAATAATAAGCCCTCCGCCAAAGCGGAGGGCAATTTTATTTAATTATTTGATTAACCTTTGATCTCACCGTCGTTGCAGTAAACTGTGTATCCGTTAAGACCTCTATCCCAGTTAGCACCTTTATTGATAGCATTCCACTCTTCAACAGTACCGTCGAAGTAGAATTCAGTAAGATTGTCGCAATGCCAGAAAGTAGCTACGTCAAACTTAGTAATGCTATTAGTAAGGTAAACCTTTTCAATGCTGTCACAATCGTAGAATGCCTGATAAGCAATGGTCGTTACCTTAACGCCATCTACTTCTGCAGGAATAACGACATCCTTAATATCCTTGCCCTCACCGAGAGAAACAACGATATACTCGGTTGCGTAAGTACCGGAAACGTAATCCCAATAATCTCTGTCTTCAAGCTTAAGATCGGAGTTAACAGCGGGAACGTAATCGTCAATGTAGTAATCACCGCAATCACAAGTGTAGATAGTATAACCGGATTCAGTGTTTGTAGGTTCAACAACAGTTACGTTATCGTAAACGTGCTGAGAAGGAATGAGCTGCTCTTCAACTGTTCCGCAAGCGGAGCAAGCGCGATGCTCGATACCGGGTGCCTGGCAGCTGGGGTTAATCTTAGTTTCCCATTCGCCCCATGTGTGCTGAGCGGGTGTATAGTTGCCGTTTTCACTGTGGCCGCAGACCGTACAGGTGTAAGTAGTATATCCGGACTCTGTGCATGTAGGAGCGACAACCGTGGTCTCGTAATTATGACCGTAGCCGGCATAACCAAGCTCTTCCTCTTCACAAACTACGCAGATACGTTTCTTTGTACCGGGAGTTGTGCAATCACCTTCACTTACTGTGAACCAATCAGTCCAGAAATGATCGGATTTACCAACGTAGTTTACGTTTCTTTCGCTCTCACAAGCAGAGCATTTTTCAACTGTATATCCCTCGCTTGAGCAAGTGGGCTCGATAACGTCGATAACAATGTAGTTATGAGCGGGAGCTATACCTCTGTCCTCAAAATACTGGCAGTTCTCACAGAATGCTCTCTCCTTACCGTAATCCTGGCAGGTAGGAGCAACTATTACTACATACGCACCAAGCTTATGTCCTGCTTCAAGGACCTCATACTTTTCGTGAGTATGATCGTGCTCGCATTCGTATCTTACGTAGCCATCCTCAGTACAGGTGGGCTCTACTGTTTCAACCTTAACAAAGCTATGCGCATCGGGATCCGCAGGAACGAAGCTATCCTCCTTTGTGTAGCCACACTCAGTACAGGTATGAAGAGTATAGCCTTCAGAGGAGCAGGTGGGCTCAACGACCTTATCGGTGAATGTGTGAACGTGCTCAGAGGGCTGAGGGTCAACGGGTTCATCCCAAGGGCAAGCAGTTAACATCATCGTGCCAAGAAGCACTATTGCAATAATCAATAAAGAATAAATTCTCTTCATAACGTCCTCCTAATCAACGGTACATTACTGTTCCTTGGTTCTCTGAAGAACCTCACCGCAATGCTCACACTTGCTTTCCTCAATACCGGGGCAGCCCTCAACATCCGTCCAAACCTCGTATTTATGACCGAGAGGGGATGTATAACTTATAAGATGATTGTCGCCACATTCCGTGCACTGCTCATAAACCTTACCGTATTCGGTACATGTGGGATCCTCAACGATGGTCTCATAATTGTGTTTATCTATAGTTGCCGTATGGTAAGCATCACAACCTTCATTTGTGCAGTAGTTGTGCTTAACACCCTCCTGCTCGCAGGTTGCGGGAGTAACAACTACCCAAACGGGCTCGCCGTTTTCATCCTTTTCATAACTATGTCCAGTTGCCTTGAGTCCGTTTGCCTTTGTAGCATATTCAACGTACTCACCGTCGCAGCCTTCAACCGTACAGCTGTATGTAATGTATCCGTCAGTATCGCAATCAGGAGCGGTAACCGTTCCTTCGTCCCAGCTGTGTGCAGGAGCGAGATCTCTCTCTTCATAGCGCTCATCACAGTTTTCGCAATGGCGGCTCTCAAGACCGTGATCGGTACAGGTAGGAGCTACAACTACCTCCCACGCAGACATATCGTGACCTGCTTTGCCGTTTTCCTTTGTTCTTTCGGTTCCGCAGTCAGGACAGATTTCAACAATATATCCATCCTCCGTGCAGGTGGGCTCAACTCTGAGTGTTTCTACAAACTCCCTATGATTATCTGCAACGGGATCAACGAAAGAATCGCGATAAGTATATCCGCATCCTTCACAGGTGTTGAGCGTATATCCTTTATGAGTACAGGTAGGCTCTATTACCTCGGTCTTAAACTCACAAACGTGATCCGGTGTGGTCACAGGAGGCTTTTCGGGGAAAAGCTCGCACGATGCAAGAAGCATAGCGCAGACCAAGAGAGAAGCAATAAGCAATGTTGAGAAAAATCTTTTCATTTTTTCTTCCTCCGTAAATAATAATTAACCTAATCAAACGTGGTACCGCAGTACGCGGCGCGGAGCATCCACAAGCTATAATATGCGCTTGGGAAGAAAAAGACACGGGTAATTCCGAGTACACTCCTCCACTTTGTTTCTATTCTCTAACATTATACCACAAAGATTTTGTAAAGTAAAGAGATTTTTCATATTTTTTTGCAGAAAAAAGAAGAAAATATAATATAAATATATAAAAAAAGAACCTAACGTAAGGTTCTTTTTAAAATTTATTTATTTTTCATAACCGCAAGAGCGCACCAACCGTTATCGTCAATGCGTTCGATAACCTTCAAAGCGTACTCGTCGAGCTTTGCGATAACGTCCCCTGCTCTCTCACAAATAATGCCCGAGCAAAGGAGTACCGTATCGTCCTTCATATATCTTCCGATATCGGGAGTCATACGGATGATTATATCCGCAACGATATTGGCGCAAATAAGATCGTACTTTCCGCCGTCAAGATCAACGGATTTAAGAAGGTCCGACACCTCACATGTAATATTCTCCTGACCGCTTGCAGCTATATTCTCGTTAGCGACCTTCACGGCGATGGGATCGATATCGTAAGCCTTACACTCACCCGCTCCGAGCTTTGATGCAACTATGGCTAATATTCCGCTTCCGCATCCAACGTCAAGCATCCTTGCTCCCTGCTCTGTGTATTTTTCGAGCAGCTCTATAACAAGTCGCGTCGTCTCGTGAGAGCCCGTGCCAAAAGCCATTCCGGGATCCATCTTGATAACGACCTCACCCTCTTTTGCCTCGTATTCCTCCCACATGGGAACGATGACCGTCCTTTTGCCAATATGCAGAGTGGTATAGTACTTTTTCCAAGAGTTCGCCCAATCCTCCTCGTTAACACCGACTATTTCGATCCTCGGCTCAGCGCCCTCAGCCTCAAGTCGCTCACGGATAAAGGACATCGCCATATTATAATTCTGATCCGCGGGCAAAAACAAGGATACGGATGCAACGGTCTTGTCCGCATTAAGTATGCTCTCGTCGATAAGGTCGCCATAGCAGGTCTTGAGGTCTATATTGGAATAGTCCTCAACCATTAAATTATTGTCAAGCACGCTCATCACCGCCATCGCAGTATCAAGATAAGGAAGCTTGACCGTGACCTTTATCTGTGTCCAATCTTTAATTTCAGTAGCTTCACCGCAGATGTAATCCGGATCTGTCATAAATATCTCCTATTAATTAAATAAGTTCTTAAAAAAGCTCGTTTTCTTTTTGTAGTTGCTCTCACCGCAGGACTCCGCAAAGGCGCGCATATGCTCCTTCTGCTTACCCGAAAGTCCTTTGGGGATCTCAACGACTGCAGTAAATATAAGATCGCCGCGTCTTGACGGATAATTCAGATTCTGAATACCCTTTCCGCGCAAAGTAAACTGTGTTCCGGGCTGCGTTCCCTCGGGAATATTATATTTCTGCTCTCCCTCAAGAGTGGGGATATCTATCTCCGCGCCGAGCGTTGCCTCGGCAACGGTCACGGGGACGTCGCAGTAAATATTATATCCCTCGCGTCTGAATATCCTGTGCGGCTTGATGGAAACCTGAATTATAAGATCCCCCGCAGGACCGCCGTTTCTTCCGTCCGAGCCTTGTCCGCGAAGCGCTATTCTCTCACCGTCGTTAATACCCGCAGGAATATCCACCGCAAGCTTCTTGGTGATGCGCACGTAGCCCGTTCCGCGACAGTTCGAGCAAGGATTCTTGATTATCTTACCCGTACCGCGGCAGGAATCACAGGTAACGGTGGTCTGGAACTGCATACCGCCCATTCTCTGCATAACGCGTTTTTGTCCCGTTCCTCGACAAGCCGAGCAGGTCTCCGCCTGGGTTCCCTTTTCCGCGCCCGTGCCGTGACACTCATCGCATTTTTGTATTCTGTTGTACGAGATATCCTTCTTTACTCCAAACGCCGCCTCCTCAAAGGTAAGCGTTACGCGTACGCCGATATCCTCGCCGCGCTGCGGAGCATTTCTTCTGTTCGAGGAACCGCCGCCAAAACCGAAGTCGCCAAAGCCTCCGCCAAAAAAGCTGCTGAATATGTCCCCAATATCGCCGAAATCGCCAAAGCCCGCGCCGTATCCTCCGCCCGCGCTCTGATCGAACGCCGCGTGACCGAACTGATCGTATTTAGCCTTCTTGTCGGGGTCGGAAAGCACGCTGTAAGCCTCGTTGACCTCCTTGAATTTCTGCTCCGCCTCTGCGTTGCCGGGATTCATATCGGGATGATATTTTTTGGCTAAGCTCCTGTATGCCTTTTTTATCGACGCCTCGTCAGCTCCCTTGTCGAGCCCAAGGACCTCGTAATAATCTCTCTTGTCTGCCATTTTGCTCTCTCTTCAATAAACGGACGTAGGAAAGGGCAAAAATACACCCTTTCCTGTCCGGAATTAGTTAATTACTGATTTGTCTTATCTTCAAATCCGGCATCATAGTACGTGCCGTTGTCAGCGCCGCCCTGCGCACCGCCAAAGCCTGCGTTGGGATCGCCCTGCTGAGCTCCGCTCTGCTTGTAAAGCTTTTCGCTAACTGCATAGAATGCCTTTTCAAGTGCTTCAGTATCTCTCTTGATAGCTTCAGTATCGTTTGTCTTTACTGTTTCCTTGAGCTTTTCAATTCCTGCCTTAACGTCTGCAAGATCGCTCTCGGGAAGCTTGTCGCCGATCTCGGTAAGAGTCTTTTCGCTCTGGAAGATAAGAGTATCAGCGTGGTTCTTTACGTCAACCACTTCCTTCTGCTTCTTGTCCTCCTCAGCAAATCTCTCTGCGTCGCGAACTGCTCTGTCGATATCCTCCTGGCTCATATTCGTAGAGGATGTAATAGTGATATGTGTTTCCTTACCCGTTCCCTTATCGCAAGCAGTTACGTTAACGATACCGTTAGCGTCGATATCGAAGGTAACCTCGATCTGAGGAACACCTCTGGGAGCTGCGGGGATACCGTCAAGATGGAATCTGCCGAGAGTTGTATTACCGGATGCCATCTCGCGCTCACCCTGAAGAACGTGGATCTCAACCGAGGTCTGACCGTCAGCCGCGGTGGAGTAGATCTGGCTCTTCTTTACAGGGATAGTTGTATTTCTGTCGATAATTCTGTTGAATACACCGCCGAGTGTCTCGATACCGAGAGAAAGGGGTGTAACGTCGAGAAGGAGAAGATCCTTAACGTCGCCGCCGAGAACGCCTGCCTGGATAGCTGCACCGACAGCTACGCACTCGTCGGGATTGATGCCCTTGAAGGGATCCTTGCCAATAAGCTTCTTAACCGCTTCCTGAACCGCGGGGATTCTCGTGGAGCCACCAACAAGAAGAACCTTGTCGATCTGGCTTACGGAGAGACCTGCATCAGCAAGAGCCTTCTTCGTGGGAACGATCGTTCTGTCTATAAGATCGATTGTAATTCTGTCAAATTCAGCTCTTGTAAGAGTTGCGTCAAAGTGGAGAGGGCCTGCAGCGGTAGCAGTAATGAAAGGATGATTGATATTCGTGCTTGTCATACCGGAAAGCTCGATCTTAGCCTTTTCAGCCGCTTCCTTAAGTCTCTGCATAACCATCTTGTCGCTTCTGAGATCAACGCCGTTCTCTGCCTGGAACTTCTTAACCATCCAGTCGATAAGTCTCTGGTCAAAGTCATCACCGCCGAGCATAGTATCGCCATTTGTAGCAAGAACCTCGAAAACACCGTCGGAGATCTCAAGGATGGATACGTCGAACGTACCGCCGCCAAGGTCGAATACCATAACCTTCTGGTCGTTCTCCTTATCGATACCGTATGCAAGAGCAGCAGCCGTGGGCTCGTTGATAATTCACTTTACCTCAAGGCCTGCAATCTTACCTGCATCCTTAGTAGCCTGACGCTGTGCGTCGGAGAAGTATGCGGGAACGGTGATGACAGCCTCTGTTACGGGAGCTCCGAGATATGCCTCGGCATCTGCCTTGAGCTTCTGAAGAGTCATAGCGGAGATCTCCTGAGGAGTGTATACCTTACCGTCGATATTTACCTTGTAGTCGGTGCCCATGTGGCGCTTAATACTCATAACTGTCTTGTCGGGGTTGGTGATAGCCTGACGCTTTGCAACCTGACCGATGATTCTCTCGCCCGTCTTTGTGAATGCAACGACGGAGGGTGTGGTTCTTGCTCCCTCGGGATTGGGGATAACAACGGGCTCGCCGCCCTCAAATACTGCCACACAAGAGTTTGTTGTACCTAAATCAATTCCAATAATTTTTCCCATAATAGATTTTCCTCCAATATTAAAAATAAGTTTTACAAAATTAATTTGCGACCTTAACCATCGCGTATCTGATTACCTTGTCGCCGCAGGTATAGCCCTTCTGCAATACCTCAACGACCTCGTTCTCGCCGTATGCCTCGTCATCGATATGCATCACAGCATAGTGAAGGTTCGGATCGAATGTCTTTCCGAGAGCCTCTATCTCCTTAACGTCCATTTTTGCAAAGCTCTCGTTAAAGCTCTTGAGTATGAGATTCATACCCTCAAGCACCTTATCCGCCTCGGTAAAAGCCGTAGCTCTCTCCATATTATCAAGAATGGGCAGGATATTCTTGAGCGTATCGCTCTTCGCATCGAAATATATGCCTTCCCTTTCCTTCGAGCTTCTGCGGCGGAAATTATCGTATTCCGCGTAAAGACGGAGATATTTGTCGTTAAGCTCGGCGATCTCCTTCTCCTTTGCCAAAACGGCTTCCTTAAGCTCCGCTATCTCAGCATCGGATTTTTTTGCCTTCTTCTTTTCTTTTTTTATACCGTCCTCAGCTTTTTCTGCCGTTTCTTCCACCGTCTCGGGATTTTTAATCTCTTCCTGCACTTGCTTCTCCTCCGTTTTCCGTTAATAGTCTCTTATCCTCGATAAGATCCGATATATTTTCACTAAGCTCGTTCAGCGTTGCCAGAACTCTCGCGTAATCCATTCTGCGAGGACCGACCACACCGATCGCGCCAATGGTTTTTCCGTCCTTTTTTATCTGCTTGAAAACTATAGCGGAATCCTTCATAACGTTCACGCTGCTCTCGGAGCCGATAAGCACGTTGACGTCGTTTTCATATCCGCCCGATACGAGATCGAGTATCTCGTTCTTTTCCTCAAATGTATTGATGATCTCTCCGAATTTGTTGACGTCCGAATATTCCGGATACTGCAAAAGGTGATTGAGTCCGCTGTAATGAAGCTCTCCTCCGTCCGTTTCTCCTATGACCTCGTATATCGCCTTTACCGTCGCGTTGACGAGTAAGGAATCATCTCCCATCGCGCGCTCAAGACTCATAACCGAGCTGAGCGTTATCTCGTTGGCGCACAGTCCCGTAAGATATGAATTAAGAGCCGCGGAAAGCCTACCAAGTGTCATATCGTCTATGCCAAGCTGAAGCTTTACCTTCTTTGTCTTTATAGCGCCCGTGGAAAGTATCATAACAATCGCGAACTGACGCTCGTCAATTCCGACTATCTCGTATTTAAGCACCTTAACGAGCGACTGACGGGGCTTTATCGCAATTCCCGTATAATTGGTGATATTGGATGCGACCTTTGACGCGACCTCAAGGATCTTGTCAAGCTCGCCCATCTTTACCTTTAATAAAGAATTTATCTGATCGATCTCCTTGCTCGTCATAGCGTAGTGCTGAAGAAGCGAATCAACGTAAAATCTGTAACCAAGCTCACTCGGTACTCTTCCCGCAGAGGTGTGGGGCTGTTCAAGATAGCCCATATCCTCAAGCTCCGCCATCTCGTTTCTTATAGTGGCGGACGAGCAAGACAGCAGATTGCTCTGCACCAAGAATTTTGAACCTACGGGCTCACCCACGGCAATGTGCGCTTCGACCACCGCTTTGAGTATTTGTTTTTTTCTTGGACTAAGCTCTCTGTCAAATGCGCTCATTTCATTCCCTCCCTGCAGATTTTTTAGCACTCTTTTGTGCCGAGTGCTAACTTACGATATTAATTTACCACCTTTTCACCAATTTGTCAATAGGTTTTTTAAATATTTTTCTCAATTTCCGTTGATTTTTTAGCACTCTTACCCTCTCAAGCATAATTTTATACAAAAATTTCCGTTTTAATCACGGAATACTGTAAATTTTGAAATAATTTTTAATTTTATTGACAATGGCTCATTTTTATGATAGAATATCTTTTGTATATAATATGTAATCTTCAAGGAGGTAATTATGCCTGAAATTATTTGGGGACCTATGTTCGGCACCGTACATATCGTCACTCTCGTAGTAGCAGTTCTTATAAATGTCGCGCTTTATTTTGCGCTTTCCAACGCATCAAGAAAAACGCAGGTTATAACACTTTTCTTTCTTTCCTTTGCAGGTATAGCGGCAATAATTTTCAATCTTGTCACTTGGGGAAGACCTTGGGAATACTTACCCTTGCATCTTTGCTCGCTGAATGCGATGCTCCTTCCCTTTGCGGTTCTTACAAGAAAAAAATGGGCTTGCAACCTTCTTCTTCTCTGGTCGCTCGGCTCATACATAGCCCTTATCCTTCACACCACGGGCGGAATGGATCAGACCAATCTTTTCAGCTGGTCATTCGTATTCTATTACTTCCCCCACGTGCTTGAAGCGGGCATACCGATCCTTCTTTTCGCGCTCAAGCTCGTCGATAAGGATCACAAAACCATAAAATCAACCCTGATAATCACCTTTGCCTGCTACACAGCTATCCACTTTATCAACGTAGCAATAAACTCCGGCCTTATCGGCCCCGGCGATATTCAGGTCAACTATATGTTCTCCATAACACCCAACAATCCCCTTCTCCAGCTTTTCTGGATGGTCATTCCCTCATCCTATTGGTATATGCTGCTTTGTATTCCGGTAATTCTCCTTTACCTTGGCTGGTGGTATCTCCCCGAGCTTCTTGAATACAGAAAGCACAGAAGCATCCGCCGCGCAAAGCTCAAGGCTATCGACAAGTATTACAAAGAATACGAGGAAGAGTACATAGAAGAAATAATCGAAAAAGACGATTGATACCGTATAACAGAGGTGCGCAGATACGTACCTCTGTTGCTTTTTAAAATTTAATTTGAATAAACATCTTGACAAAACCGTATAGTAATAGTATAATTACAGGGTACGGAGGCATAGCTCAGTTGGTTAGAGTACTTGCTTGACATGCAAGGGGTCGCAGATTCGAGTTCTGCTGTCTCCACCAACAAAAAAGGAACTTTTCTCTGCCAAAAGTTCCTTTTTCGTTTATCCAAGTCTCAGGCTTGATGATATATATTAATACAAAAGGAGGACAAAATGAAAAAGATCTTAATAACCTTTCTTATCCTTTCCCTCATTCTTATTTCCTCCTGCTCTCTTTTTGAAAACGGAGAAAACGGTATGAACACAACTAAAATGACAGCTAAAATAATCGCAATAAACGAAAAGCTCGAGGTCGAGGTCGTCGAGGGTGAATACGGAGCCTCGGGGATCTATTGGGTAATAACGGGCGCGGATACTTTTTTCGAGGACGCGCAAGGCAATAAAATAAGCCGTTCCGAGCTTGGCGAGGGCGATATTATCATTATAGAGTATAACGGTCAGGTAATGATGAGCTATCCTCCGCAGATATCCGCAAGAAGGATCACGGTAAAATAAAAAATCAACGCCTTCGGGTAGCTTCCAATAAAACAGTATTGAACGAATACTGACATAGGGTAGCTGCCGTACAGGGTGCGACAAGAAAAATTGGCGATACTTGGTTTTTACCAACCAGGTATCGCCTTTTTCTGCTTTTAAGAGCTTTTTGAACTGTGATTGGAGGTACATATGATGCAAGA
>JAFXKD010000028.1 GCA_017531925.1 Clostridia bacterium
CTTGACAGATTTGCAAGAAATCGCTACGATTCCTCATATCATAAGTATCTTCTCAAAAAAAGAAAGATCAAGGTTATTTCAGTAACCGAACCCATTCCCGATTCGCCTGAGGGCATCTTACTCGAATCTTTTCTTGAAGGTCTGGCAGAATATTATTCTGCCAACCTCGCCACAAACGTTAAACGTGGTATGACCGAAAACGCTCTCAAGGGCCTTTGGAACGGAGGATCGGTTCCTCTCGGTTACAAAGTGAATTCCGACCGAAAGCTTGAGGTAGATCCCGAGTCCGCCCTCATTGTGAAAGAGATATACAAGCTGTATTCCGACGGAAGTACAATAATGGATATATTCAACTATCTCAACAAAATGCACATAACACGCCCAAACGGTCATCCGTTGAGTTACAATGCGATCAGAAAGGTTTTAACTAACCGATTATATATTGGGGAGTACAATCATTCGGGAATAAAGATAGAAAATGCTATTGAACCCATCGTTTCAGTTGAGATGTTTGATATTATTCAATCGAAATTAGCAAGGAATACACGTGCCCCTGCAAGACGAACTGCCAAGGAAGAGTATCTTCTCACAACAAAGCTTTTTTGCGGTAAATGTGGAGCAATGATGGTAGCTCAATCGGGGACAAGCAAAACGGGGCGAATACATAAGTATTACGCCTGCACCCGTCAGAAGAAGCACCTATGCGACAAACGTATGCTACATAAGGATCAGATCGAAAGCTTTGTAGTTCGCAAAACAATGGAAATGTTAACCAAACCGAAGATGATAGACAAGCTCTCTAAAATGCTTTTTGATCTTCAAAATGAAGAAAGCTCGCTTCTTGCTTCATTGGAAAGGCAATACAAAGAGAAAGAAAAAGAGATAAATAATCTGCTTAATGCAGTTCAAAAGGGTCTTGCCACCGATATACTCTTAACTCGCTTGGATGAGCTTGGCAAGGAAAGGGATGCAATTGCAGAATCTATTGCCAAGGAGGAGATAAAAACGCCTATCTTCACACAGCAACAGTTCAATGATGCACTGAACCATTTCAAGAATATGGATATCACCACCGACGAGGGCAAAAGAAAGATCATAGACACCTTTGTGAATGCCATATACGCCTACGACGACCACATTAAGATAATATACAATACCAACGGCAAAGAAGAAAGCATTTCGCTTGATGAAATAAAAAGTTCTACTTCGTTTTCATCCAGTTCACCAAACGCAAATAGCTTGAACTTTTTTACCACCCAAAAAAGGTTCGGGCTTTTTTGTTTCTTAGAAGAAGTTAAGAAGTATTAAAAATAGCGGACGGAGTTTTCTCCGTCCGTTATTTCTTTTCGTAACATTCCGAGTAATCGTAGCCTTTTGGCAGGGTATCGATAAAGCTATCTATATGAGCCTTTCTTGCGGTTGCGCAGTTCCACTTGATTTAACATATTCAAATACGGCTGAGCGGTGATCTGCGCACGGATAAGAGATCGCAGACCTTTCGATATCATATTCAGTTTATGGCAATCAATCAAATGAGATGGTCAAGCTCGCTGAGTGCCTCGCGAAGAAAGCGGGGGAGATTGTTTTCATTTGCTTTAAAGCGGCGGGATTTCCACGTGTTGCTGCCTTGAGTGCGTGTGAGAAGCTCATTTTTAAGTTCCTCGCGGGGTGTATTTTTCTTTATTACGGCATTTTTTATCTCAACGGTCACGGGTTTATCTTCAAGCGTGAGTGTTACGTCCTCCGCTTCTATATCGCGGAATTTTATCACCATTTCGCGCGCACTTGGAAGTAATCCGTGTGAGTCCTCAGGAGGCGTTACAGTGAGGGTGAGTGTGTCGTCTCTCTCACAAAGCGTGAATGAAGTGATCGCATATTTTCCGTTTCTGTATTCCTTGCTTTCGCCGTCGTCCTCGTAAAGCTCGTATCTTCCGTTTCCGCGGAATACGTGGATCTCGAGAGGCTGATCGAGCGAGAGATCGTTGGTCCTGTCGCTCTTATACATCGGTACGATCGCGCCCTCGCGCGCAAGCACGGGGATACTGTCAAGGTCGCGGTGCATCTTGATCCATCCGCCTCCGCGGTATATTCTTCCGTTAAAGATATCCGTCCATCTGCCTTCGGGAAGCCAAACATCTACGCTTGAAAGGTTCGATCTCTTATTCATAGGCTTCGTTATTGGTGCAACGATCAGCTCTGTGCCGAAGAAATACTGATTTTTGCATTTATAGGCATCGGGGCAGTCGTATTTATAGTACATCGGCATACAGATCGGTTCTGCGTGCTTATGTGTGCGGTAATTTGCGGTGTAGATGTAGGGAATGAGCTTATGGCGAAGGCGCAGGAAATCCTCCGATACCTTATTTACAGCATAGCTATGCTTCCATGGCTCCTTGCCCATATAGTCGGAATTTGAGGAGTGAAGTCTGTTTAAGGGGCTGAATACTCCAAGCTGGAGCCAGCGCAGATAAAGCTCGTCATCCTGTACGCCCATAGTGTGACCGCCTATATCGTGACTCCACCAAGTGTAGCCCGCGTTTGCGGCGCAATTTGTAAAATATGGCTGAAAATCAAGACTTTTCCAAGTTACCACAGTATCTCCCGAAAAGCCGAGTGGATAACGGTGGCTTCCGAGTCCTGAGTAGCGCGAAAGGATCAAAGGACGGTTTTTGCCTCTGTCCGCGTCGAGCGTATGGTAATGGTTGAGCGCCCAAAGGGGATCAAGCCCCTCAATCTTTGTTTTCTTGCCCTGCTGCCAATCTATCCACCAAAAATCAACGCCCTCGTTCTCAAGGGGATGGTGAAGCACCTCAAAATAAGCCTTCATAAAATCCTTATCGGTCACGTCGAAGGGGATGGGCTCCTTCTTTTCGGGATCCTTACCGAGACGGCGGCACATTTCGGGGTAGGCATCCTCAAAAAATCTGACGCCCTGCGAGGGATGTATATTGAGAGGGACCTTGAAGCCCTTTTCGTGAAGCCACGATAGAAGCTCCCTGTGATCGGGGAAAAGCTCCGTATTCCAGGAATATCCCGTCCAGCCCGGCATTGCGAAATAGTAGAGGGATTCCTCAATGCAACGAGGTCTTGTGCTTTTTGCCTCCTTGCCAAAGCGAGAGAGAACGTCCGTCCAATGCCAATCCATATCGATGGTAGCAACGGTCAGAGGTATTTCCTTGTCAATGAATTTCTGCATCAGGGCGCGATACTCCTCCTGAGTGTAGGCTCTGTATCTGCTCCACCAGTTGCCGAGCGCGTATTTGGGGATCAAAGGCACCTCTCCCGTGAGCTTAAAGAAATCCTTAAGCTGATCGACGGGGGTTTTGTAGCCTGCGAACCAATAGCGGTCGCGACATTTTTCACGGGGAGATATCGAACCGTCGGGGTTTATCACAAGGCTCTTGCTGTCGTCCATAACTGACGTGCCGTGTTTTCCCACGATCCCACGCTCAAGCTTTACCGCACCGTTAGCGGTATCGAGAGTTCTCGCCGTGCCGGGAAGGGAGCAGTGGCAGGGCTCATGCTCCTCACCGTCATAATATACCCGTGTTACATTTCCTGTCCTTCTTTCCACCGTGAAGCGGACAAGGTCGGTCCTTACCTCAATATATTTATCATTATCGGAGAGAGTGTATTTTACCTCTCCAAAATTTCTGCTCGAAACCGTTTGAGTGGGAAGATCGCAAAAAGCGCCCTTTTCCGTTCTTAAAAGTCGGGGCGTAAGCAGGGATATGCGAAGATCGTTTTCCTTGAAAATTACCATAAAAGCATCCTTTTTTACATTTTTAATAAATTTATTATAGCATAGGCAAAAAAACTTGTCAAGTTTGAAAAAGCCCTTTACTAATTGCGATTTGTGTGGTATCATAAACTAAATACGTTTTATTTGTGAGGATCTATGGAAAGAATAAAGAAATGGTGGCTCGACTTTGAAGGTAAGCATCCGAGCCTTTCAAAATGGGTAAGAGAGGGCGGACTTTTTATGGTCGTCAGCACCTTTATTACCGTTATAAGAGGCTTGCTCGTTACAGCGCTCACCCCTGCGCTCTCATCCCTTGGGGGCGAGGCGATAGGCTTTCCCGGAATAGCCCTGAATTTATTCGGTGTGGAATTTTCGTGGTACATAATCGGCGCGAGCGAGGAGCAGGGCGGTGTTGCGTATTTCGTTGCGCTTATGATATCTATGTGGACGTGCGAGCTTATCAATTTTCTTATGCAGAGAAAATTCGTATTCCGCAGCAACGGTAACATCCTGCGCCAGGGTGCGCTGTATTTTCTTGCCTTCCTCATCGTAACGCTCGTGGTGAACGCGCTCAGCAATATCTGGATCGGCGTTGCCTCTCACTATCTGCCGCAGGTCGTGTGCGATCTCGGTACGACGTTCTTAACGGGCGGAGTTGCTATGGTCGTGTTCTTCCTTCTTAACAGAGTGATCTTTAAGGAGACGGAGGATAAATAGGTCTTGCAAAAAGGATTTCCGTATGGTATAATGGATAAGATAAATAAGTTTAAAGAAAGAGGTCAGTTATGGCAAAAAGCATTCAAGACGTTCTTGCGTTGATAAAAGAAAAGGGAATAAAGATGGTGGATTTTAAGATGGTCGATATAAACGGTCAGTACCGCCACGTTACGATCCCTGCGGAGAATTTTTCGGAGGAGGTTATGCAAAGCGGCATAGGCTTTGACGCGTCCAACTACGGATACGCGGTCGTTGAAAAGAGCGATATGGTGTTCATTCCCGATCCCGATACCGCGCTCATCGATCCCTTCTGCGATATCCCCACTCTCTCTATGACGGGTAACGCGATGATAATCGATTATCCCGCGAACCGTCCCCTTGCGCAGTACCCGAGAAATATTATCCGCGCGGCGGTCGAATATATGAAGGATAGCGGCGTTGCCGACGAGATGAAGATCCTTCCCGAATTTGAATTTTATCTTTTTGACAACGTTGGCTGGAACGTTTCCGCAAACGATGTTTCCGCGCGTGTTGATGCGGCTCAGTCCTATTGGAACAGCGCGTATTCAGGCGACGGCGTTATAGTTCCGAAGCAGAAGAACTATCATATTGCAAAGCCCTTTGACGTTGCTTACGAGTGCAGAAGCGAGATGTGTCTGCATATGCTTGACGCGGGCATCGAGATAAATTACCATCACCCCGAGGTCGCGGCATCCGGTCAGTTTGAGATCGAGCCCCAGCTTGGTGAGGTGGTCCATATGGCGGATGCTACGATGATGATAAAATACATCATCCACAACACGGCTCTCAAATACGGCAAGAGCGCGACCTTTATGCCAAAGCCCATTTATGGCGAGGCGGGAAGCGGTATGCACGTGCATATGCTCCTCTTCAAGAACGGCGAGCCCGTTTTCTCCGACGATAACGGATACGCGCACCTTTCCGAGACCGCGCATTACTTTATGGGCGGAATACTCAAGCATATCGCGTCTCTTTGCGCTATAACCAATCCTTCAACTAACTCCTTCAAGCGCCTCGTTCCCGGCTTTGAAGCGCCCGTAACCGTTGGATACGCAACGTCCAACAGAAGCGCGGTAATAAGGATCCCCGCTTATGCAAAGAGTCCCGACAAGCGCCGCTTTGAGCTCAGAAACCCCGATGCTACGTGCAATCCCTATTTCTGCCATGCAGCTATTCTTATGGCAGGACTTGACGGCGTTAAGAACAAGATCGATCCTCACAAGGAGGGTTGGGGTCCCTATGACTTCAATCTCTTCCACCTTTCCGACGAGGAAAAGGCAAAGCTCAAGGGCTTGCCCACGTCCCTTGATGCGGCTCTTGATGCGCTTGAGGCTGACCACGACTACCTTACCGAGGGCGGAGTTTTCCCGAAGGAGCTTCTTGCAAACTTTATAAAGACAAAGCGCGCGGAGTGTGCCGAGCTTTCCAAGATCCCCCATCCCGCAGAGTTTGACAGATATTATAACCTGTAATAACAATTCCATAATAAAAATTATCCCACAGCTTCGTTGAAGCCGTGGGATAAATTTTTTAGGGGAAGTTTTATGAATTAAAGATCTTTTGATTCGTTGATTTTTTTAATGGTAGCCAAGACATCGCTAAAGCTTTCGCAATAAGCCGAGCAGAGCGCGCGCGTACCGCTCGCGTTGATATTTCCTCCTGCATAGCCGATAGTGGGGAAGCCCGCAAGTCTTATGGATGCCGCACCCGCACCGCTGTCCTCAATGCCGACAACGTGGTTTCTATCGCTCTCGGGAATTCCGAGACCGACGGTAGCTGCCTCTGCATAGAGCCAGGGATGGGGCTTGGGAGAAAGCTCACCAAGGGTTCCCGTGCCGCCCTTTCTTAACGGATAGCCCGCCGTGATGGCGCAATCGTAAAAGTCCTCGGGTCTGCCCATATCAAGAGTTCTGAATGCGGAGAGGATCTCGGGCCAAGCCTTTTCGTAAAGACCGCTCGTTACAAGACCTATCTTTACGTTCATAGCCTTAAGCTCGTATAAGAATTCGCGAAGTCCCTCGCTTGGGGTGAACGCGCCCTCCTTGCCTCTGCCTGCCATTATCTCCTCCATCTCGCGATGGGTATGCTCAAAGTAGAAATCCCTTGCCCTCTCAAGGCTCTCGCCGGGACAGTATTTATCGATGCAATACTGAAGATGCTCTGATACCGAGTGACCGGAGACAAAGGGCTCATCCTCCTTTGAAAGCTTGAACTCGGGATCGCCGAGAAGGGAAGCGGTGGTCTGCTCTATTATCCAGATCCAGAAGCTCTCGCTTCTTACGCTCGTGCCGTCAAGGTCCATAAGCACTGCCTTTATGGGTCCTTCGGGCTTTACGGGCTTTACGGGATAATACGCGGGATAGCCGAGCGCGGAAAGCACGTATGCAAGAGTATGATTTTTCCAGCAGATGAATTCTACCTTGCCATCGCCCGTTGCATAAATACCATCAACGCCGTTTTCCCCTACTTTATAATTGCCGTCAGAGCAGTAATCAAGACTTTTAAGTCCGCTGTTTTCATCAAATACTCCAAGGTCGGGAATATGGAAAGTCATATTATTAAACCTCCAGAATGAAAGTTTCTATCTTGTGAGGAGCAAGCTCTGTTTCAAAGCGTCCGTTCTTGATCTCTACATCGCCGAGAACGGTCTCGTCAAGTCTTGCGCGCTTGACCGATTTTACGGGAAGGAGCGTATCTACGGTGAGAGGAAGGCTCTCGCCCGTTACGTTCCATACGCGGAGCGTAAGGCTCTTCTGATCTTCTGCAAGCTTGAGAGCGCTTGTCATGACCTTCTTTTCGTGGCTGAATTTGAAGAATGAGCCGTTGATAGGAAGATCGCCCTTGAGCGGAACACCCTGAACTGCCTTTACAGGTACCTTGTGCGCGTAAGCTGTGGGAAGAACGTCAGCCTCAAACCAGTCGCCTGTATGAGGATAGATGGCGTAATCGTATTCAAGCGTGCCAAAGCTATGCTGACCAGTATATTTGTCAAGTTCTTCAACGTTCATAGTGCCGTTTGCCGTCATATATGCGCGCTGAGTTCTAATAAGAGTTATTTTGAGTGTGCGCTCGCTGTCGTCCTGAACCTCGTATTCGCGAAGACCCTTTGTCATAAGAGCGCAGCCGATCTTGCCGTCGGAAACGTCGATGAAGTTCTGCATGGGCTGGAAGGGGAAGAAGCCCTCGAAGTTATCCTTGTGATCTCTCCAACGGATAGTTCTGGATGCTACGTCCCAAGCACTTTCGCTTGTGGCAAAATCAGCACCCGAAACGCCCGTGGGGAAGTTAACTGTAAGCTTGTGGTCGCGGCACTCGTTATGAAGTTTTGTATGTACCTTGAGGTATTTGCTGTCCTTTTCAAGAGTGAGAGTTACCGTGATGGGAAGCTCCTTCATCTCTCTTGTTCTGTCGTCACCGGAAATGGTTGCGGCAGCGGGGAGCATCATAGAAAGCTCGATGCGGAATTTACCGCGCATTGTATTGCTCTCAAGCATTGTGATGTTCGCGTTTGCTCCGAGAGAGGTGTAAATTGTGTTTCTCTTGGGTATGTTGGAAATATGAGCGGAACCGACCTCGCCGCTGTCGGTGAAGTAGTTGAGTCCCTTCATCGTTCTGCCCGTTTCCTTATCGAGCATATCGAAGGTACCGTTAGGATTGAGAGTTACCTTAAGGTACTTATTTTCAAGCACACCGCGATCTCTTGCGATGAGCTGACGGTTTTCCATAACCTCGGGGTGGTATGCAAATTCGGGGCCTCTCATTCTGAGCGCGTACGTTACGTAGCCGTTCTGAGGAAGCTTTGCCTTAACAAGAATTCTCTTGCGGTTTGCATTGAATTTGATAGCCTTTGTATCCATCTGACGTTCAACGCCGATGGAGATATCGTCGCGTGAAAGCTCAACGTATTCGATCTTGTTGCCCTCGGAGTCGATGATATCGTAGAAATCACCGAGAGAAGCCGCGCCGCCAACACCGATATCACCGCCTGCGCTTTTGCCCTTGGGAGTGTCGATAGCAAGCTCGACTACTTCCTCGCGCTCGTAGGGAAGGGTATTGAAAAGGGTGATGGTATGATCCGTGGGCTTGAAAACGGAGGCGGAATCAATGTGAGAAAGAACACTGATAACACCGCGGTTAGTACATTCCTCTGCAACTGTTTTTGAAAGAGAGAAGTTGTAAAGCATATCCTCGTGTGCTCTGTCAACCGCCGCGCCGCAGATACTGTCGTGCGCGTGGCAACGGAGAAGATACTGCCAAGCTCTGTCGATATTAGTTCTCGGATACTCGCCGCCAAACGCGTAAGCGTATGATGACATGGGCTCTGCAAGGTTGATAAGGTTGTTTTCAACGTCATCGTTTAGAAGCTTGATCTTTATTCTTGAGGAATGTGTTGCGCCGAGAAGTGCGTTGAAGTTGTTATACTCCATTGTGGTATAACGAAGCTCGCCCTTGTGAAGCGCTCTCTTATAATCCTTTTCGGAGCATATGGTATCCATATACTCGTCCATAGTGGTCTGCTTGATCTCGAGATCGGGGTAGATCTCGTTCATATCGTTAACGAGCTCGGGAAGATATTTGTATGGCTCATCGTTGTCCTCCATATTGAGAGCAAGGATGTTATTTCCGATCTTATAGGGCTCTGCCTGATTGAGAAGGTGATCGAGAGAGGTCTTCTGAACCTCCTTGTCGTGAATGTAATCGTGATCCTCCTTAAGGACTACGAACGCCTTTTCATAAGAGCCCATATCCGCCATATGCGCGGGAAGATGCTCGGGATTATATGTATATGTAAGATCCTTAAGTCCCTTGCCAAGCACTGCGGGGCCGTGAACGTAGAAGAACCAGTTCGTTCTCGTTACCTCGTCAAACGTACGCAAGGTTGCGATGGAGCTTCCGTCGGGAGCTTCCCAGTCGAAGAGAGGAGTAAGGATGTGCTTGTTTGTACCTCTGTAGAAGATAGCATTCTCTATACCAAAGCCGCGGTAGAGCTGAGGAAGCTGAGAGGGCTGACCGTAAGAGGTCGCGGTGTATCCGGACTTCATACCGCCGCCGAATTCCTCCGCCATTCTGTGACCTCTTATAAGGTTACGGATGAGAGCCTCGGGAGCTACGGTATTAGTCTCGGGAAGGGTGTACCAATTTACTATTGTAAGTCGCTTGTCTTCAATAAGCTTTTTTACTCTTTCGCGATTTTCGGGACGGATGGTGAAATAGTCCTCCAAAACTATTGTACCGCCGTCAACGCAGAAGGTCTCATACTCGGGCTTGTTTTCGAGAATTTTGATGATGTTATCCATAAGATCTGCAAGGCGGAGCTTGCTCTGCTCAGCCGTGTGACGCCATTCTCTGTCCCAGTGAGTTCCGCTTATAAGATGAACGATTCGTTTATTCATAGGCTTTATCTCCTTTTCAAAAAACCGTTTTTCTTTATCATACAACAAAAAAACGGATTTGTAAATGGTTTTTTGAAAAAAATAATAATTTTTTAAAAAAACCTTGCATTTTTCAAGAGATTTGGTATAATTAAGAAAACCGTTTTCCAACGAAGGAGGATTTTTTATGCTTCAGGTTATTAAAAGAGAGGGGCTTTCGCGTGAGGAGTACGCGCTTGCCTCATTTTTGCAGGGCAGTGTTAATAAAAAACACGGAAAGAGCATACTTATTGACGTTGATATTTATCTTGAATATGCGAAGGAACCTTATGAGTATGCGGAGCTTTGGGCTCTTTTAAAGAAATATATATCCGATTTTGACGGCATTGCCGTTTACGATCTCGCTTCGGGCGACGTGGGGATCAATATGGCTGCAACGGTGTGTGCGGTCGAAAATCTGCTTGGCGTACCGAGGGCTTTGCTTGACAGAGTGGGTGGAGATATCCCCGTTCTTTTCGATGCCGCCGATCATACGGGCACGAACGCTCAGCGCCAGGAAAAGGTATTTGATATGTATAAGGACAGGCTCAATCCATCCGGACTTGTGCATCAGGTGGTGCTTGGCGACGATTTTCGCCTCGAGCTTCGCGATTTTGCTATATTTATGGGCTATTTTACCTTTTTTACGGACGAAAGCAGCGAGGATCTTGCTTTTCGTGACAAGGTGTTAAGATGGGCGGACAGAAATATCGCGGTTTACGGTTGGACCACTAATGAGATAGCCTTTCTTAAAAACGTTTCGGCTTACGGAAATTACGTGATCCCCATGGACTGGTCGGCAAATCACTCGTATTTTGCCTGCGCAGATGGGGAATGCGGTGTATCTCTCAAGCAGAAGCGCGTTGATACGCAGGAGCTTGCAGGGGGAAAGCACTATCTTGCGATAGTTGTGTCCGACGGTGATAACGTTCAATGGCTTGAGCGCGATTTTGCTACCACCTCCACATTTGGTCAAAGGATTGCAAGCCCTATGGATTATAAGATGAACTGGACTATATCTCCATCGATGGCTTCTCTTTGCCCACTCGTTATGCAGGGGATATACGACAAGGCGAAGAACGATCAGTTCATTACTGGTGTTTCGGGTATCGGTTACACCAATCTTATGACCTATCCGAAGGAGCATCTTGCTGCTTATTCAAGGCTCACCGCGGATGCTATGGAAAAGTGCGACCTTCACTATATGTGTATGCTCGATAACGTAGATATGCTTGAGGATATGGACGGTGTGAGAGAAAGGCTTGATGCGTTTGCTACATATAATAATATATGCGGCGCGATATGGGAGCTTGATCCGCACAGGTATGAGTCCGGAAAGGGAAGAGTGGTGTTTTCCTCAAACGGCAAGCCCTTCGTGTCCGTAAGGCTTTCGCTGTGGCATCCGTCAAACCGTCCCGGAAATATCACAAAGGAATGGCTTGACGAATATGCAAGGATCATAAATTCCTATCCCGTGTCCCCAAATACCGTTGACGGCTATAGTGTACTGAACGTTCATCCGTGGACGGTGGAGATCAAGGATCTTGATTATCTTGTTTCAAAGCTTGAGCCGCACGTTGAGTTGATTTTTGTGAGTGAGCTTATCGAAGCGATGGACAAAAATGTCCAAAAAGTGGATAAATTCCCCACAAATAGCGAAAAATAGCGAAAAATAAATCAAAATAAATAATAAAATGTAGAAAAATATTGCATTTTTGGAAAAATTATGATAATATTTTTGATGAACACTAAATATCAGAATTGACAGGAGATCACATAAATGGTAACCATCACCGATATTGCCGAGCGAGCGGGCGTTGCGAAATCAACGGTTTCAAATGCGCTGACGGGAAAGAAATACGTAAGCGAGGAGCTTAAAAAGAAAATATTGGATATCTGTGACGAGATGCATTACTATCCCAATTTTTACGCGTCAAGGCTTTCGGGAAACCGCACAAATATTATTGCGCTCTTCCTTGAGGAGAGTGAGACAGGAGTTTATCACTCCTTTTACACAGAGCTTCTTGAATCTGCGCTTAAATATCTTTCAAAGCACGGTTATAACCTTCTTGTTTCGTACAATCCCGACAAAAGGACGAAAAACAGCTTTATGCAAAAGGGAAAGGCTCCTGTTGACGGTGCAATAATTATGGCTCCCGTGGTAAAGGACGAGCGTATTATGCATTTTGAGAGCGATCTTATCCCATGCGTCAGTATCGGCAAGCCGGACGAAAGCTCGAGCATAAGCTATGTGGATATCGATAACGCAAAGCTCGTTGCGGACGCGGTAACTCTTCTGTCAGTAAACGGATATAAGGATATATATCTCATTAATTCAAATGAAAACCTCAGCATCTCGCACGAGAGATCCGCTGCGTTTATAAAGGCTGCTGAAAAAAATAATCTCTCGGGCGGTGAGAATAACGTATTTTATTCTGCGCAAAGCTCCGCCGAGGACGGTAAGAGCATATCCGAGGGAATAATCAAGCGCGGAACGGCATTTATTACCGCTAACATAAGACTTGCGGAGGGCGTTTACGAGAGCGCGGAGAAAAAGGGACTTGAGGTCGGCAAGGACATCGGTGTCTTTGCTCTCGGAGGAAAACGTAACGACAAGGTAACACCAAATCTTACCTACGCTACTCAGGACTACGAAAAGCTTGCAAAGATGGCTGCAAAGACCCTGCTTCTGCAGCTCAAATGCGCTCAGGAGGGCGGTGTAATCCAAAACAACGTTTCTCTTATCGCAAGTAAAATATGCTTTGATACCTCTATCAATAAAGAGTGATATGAATATTTTATAACAAATGGACAAAAAAACAATATAAATAATCGGAAAATAGGCAGTATTGCTAAATATTTTCCGATTTTTTTGTTAAATTCGCCGTCAAAGTATAACTTGACAAAGCGGAGTGTTGTGGTTTATAATGAAAATAGTTAGAAAAACCGTTTTTTTATGATTGTTTGCCCCTACTAAGCACTTGCACGGGAGACGATGGATTTTTGTCTTTGGAGCAGGATGACGTTGCTGTGAAAATTTAAACGTCGGAAAATAGTGGGGTAAAATTTGTCAAACTCAGAAAACCGTTTTTTTACCCGATGCATTCGGAGTAAGCTGAGCAAGTGGAACGGCTTATCCGTGAGCGAAGGCGGGATATCCCGCTTTGTATGGTGAGGAGCATCATACAAAAACAACTGTCAACAAATTAAAAATAAAAAAAGGAGAAAACACTATGAAAAAAGTATTAGCACTTCTTGTCGTATGCTTTATGCTTATGACGACTCTTGCTTCCTGCGAAGCTCTTGACGTGATCAAGGGTTGGTTCACTCCCGAGCCTCCCGTATGCACAGAGCACGTTGACGCGGACGGAGATCTCCTCTGCGACAATTGCGGAGCGCAGCTTGAAGCACCCAAGCCTCCGAAGCCTGATGAGGTTCTCGTTGAGGATATCATCGTTTCCACCGATGATGAGGACGGCGAGGGAACAGTTGAAAATCCCTTCAAGGTAACTCTTGCTCAGGGTAATTCCGTTGAGATCCCTTATGCTGTACAGCCTAAGGACGCTACGGATAAGACCTTTACCTGGTCCGTTATCAATGAGGGCACAGGAATCACATTCGCAGATAATGGCTCTAAGCTTACAATTATCGCAGCTGCAGACGCAACAAGCGCTCTTGTTGAGGGTAAGGCTAACGACGGCAGCGGCGTTAAGGTTTACCTCTCTGTTATAGTTGAGGTTTACAATGCAGTAACGGGAATCACATCCTCCACGCTTCTTGGTGAGGAAGCTGAGGAATACGATTACGTTCTCGTAACCGCGCTTGGAACAAAGTGGGATATGAGCGGCGACATTCTCGCTCGCGGTCAGCAGCTTCTTGACGGTCAGATCTTTGGCGGCTCTCAGGCTCCCAGAAATCTTACATATTGGCCCACACTCCAGAACTTCGGCATTATCGTAGCTCCTGAAAACGCAACTAACTCTGCGGTTATCGTAAGCTACAGCAATGAGGGAATAGTTCGCGTTGATATCGACGGCTCATGGACTACTCTCGCGGCAGGTGAAACTATCGTTACGGTAGCTTCCTATACAGAGCCCGACGTGGCTATGAGAGTTAAGGTAGTTGTTAAGGATTCTCTCTACACGGGTATTCTTAGGGAAGACTACGAAAATACCACAGTTTCCTCTCTCACATCTTGGGACCTTGACACAGATCACAACACGGCAGCTCAGTTCGCTCGTTACGACGATTGGCATCTTGTTATGCTCCACTCCAACGAGGTTCGCGGCAGCACAGGTATAGACAACAATCAGAAGATATTCTATATGGGTCAGGCAGACAGACCTTACGGTATCTGTCTTGAAAACAACGTTGGCGCAAACAGCGGCGGCTCTCTTAATGACGCATCCTCGCTTATGTGGGCTAAGCTCGCTATCCCCGAGGGCGCTATGACATTTAACGTAAAGATCGGTAACAACGACAAGGTTCACGGTCAGTACAGAGTTCTCTGGGTAAAAGAGGACGGCACAGCTGTTGAGCTTACAAACGGTTGGATCGGCTTCACAAGCGGACCCTCCGAGTCAACTCAGAAGCTTGCTCTTCCCGATGAGATCAAGGGAACAACGGGCGCTATGGTTATCGAGCACAGAGTAACTGAGTACGATAACAACGCAGAGCTTCAGGTTAAGGTTATGAAGTTCGAGGGCTACAATGCGGTTACAGGCGTTGAGCTTAAGAAGACAGAGGGCACATACAAGCCCGGTCAGTCCTTCAGAATTGAAGGCGCTGTTAAGCCCGACAATGCAACAAATGATAAGCTCATTTATACAGTAGTTGACGGTTCCACGGGTATTACCGTTGATGCTAACGGTAACGTTACAATTCCCGAGGGTATCGCAGGCGGCGTTTACTACATCAACGTAGCATCCGCTGAAAACGCAGATATCTCTGCACAGTACAAGCTCATCGTTACCAACGACGAGATCGCAGTTAACAAGTGGGACGGCAAGAGCGAGATCCTCAACGGCGTTCAGGGCGTTAAGTGGGAGATCGTAGGTGAGACCGATGCAGGCGTTGGCGAGGGCGCGGACCTTAAGGTTACGGGCGACAACACATGGTCATCCCTTAAGCTTGAATACAGAAGCATTTCTTCTACAAATTACATTCTTACATTCGGCGCGCGCGTATTTCATCGCGACGGCGAAACATATCCTCACTTCGTAGTTAAGGTTAACGGCGAGGTCATCCGCGGTGCAGGTCAGTCCGAGGATTACTTCTACGTTGACACAGACGAAACACAGTACTGCTCTTACGACCTCTCCGATTATATCGGCAAGGTAGTTACGGTTGAGATCGGTATCACTCGCGGTACACATGCAGTTGTTCAGAAGATCGAATTTACAGGCTCCGAATATACGGATTGGGCTGACAAGGGCGAGCTTCAGGACGCTAACAAGGACGCTTGGAATCACAACGGTAACGTTGATGCAGGCGTTGGCGAAGGTTACGATATCAGAGGCGAGGGCTCTTACCTCTACAACGAATTCGTTATCGGTAAGGAGCATAACAGCCAGTTCACGTTCGGCGGACGCGTATTCCACCGCGACGGCGAGACATATCCCGAGGTTTACCTCGTAGTTGTTGATGCGAAGGGCGTTGAGCACAGAATCACCGCTAAGGGCGCAGCAAACAATTACGTTTACTTTGATCAGGATGCAACATCCTATTTCACATACGATCTTTCCGCATTTGCAGGACAGAAGGTTGAGGTTCGCATCGTTCTTAAGAATGCTGCAACTCACTGTGTAATCCAGAGCATCTCTATGAAGAGAGCAACTCCTCTTGTTGACAAGGTTAACAAGTGGGATGGCAAGAGCGAGATCCTTAACGGTGTTGAAGACGTTAAGTGGACTATCGTTGGTGAGACCGATGCAGGTGTTGGCGAGGGCGCTGACCTTAAGGTTACCGGCGAAAACTCCTGGTCCTCTCTCAAGCTTGAGGGCAAGACCATCACAGCTGATACATTTATGCTCAAGTTCGGTGCGCGCGTATTCCACCGCGATGGTGAGACATATCCTCATTTCGTAGTTAAGGTAAACGGCGAGACAGTTCGCGGCGTTGGTCAGTCCGAGGATTGGTTCTACGTTGATACGGATGCAACTCAGTACTGCTCTTACGATCTTTCCAAGTATCTTGGACAGAAGGTTACTATCGAGATCGGTATCACTCAGGGTACACACGCAGTTGTTCAGTACATTGAGTTCTACGGAACTGATGCAGGTACAAAGTGGGCTAATAAGGGCGAGATGCTCGATGCGGAAAATGACCCCTGGACTCTCAACGAGGGCGGACAGTGGGATGCAGGTGTAGGAGAAGGCTTCGATATCAGAGGCGCAGGCTCTTATATCTACAACGATTTCCTTATCGGCGCAGGTCTTAACAGCCAGTTTACATTCGGTGCACGCGTATTCCACCGCGATGGCGAAACATATCCTGAGATCCTTGTTATCGTTCAGACCGCTGATGGAACACAGCACGTTATTACTGCTAACGGTCAGGAAAACAACTACGTTTTCGTTGACACCGACGCTATTCAGCACTTTACATACGATCTTTCCGCATTTGCAGGTCAGAACGTAGTTGTTGCTATCGCTCTTCAGAACGCGGCAACACACTGTGCAATTACTGACATTACAATGGCAGGAGCTACTGCTGAATAATTTCTATTGAAAATAGAGTAGCCGTCATTCTTATGAATTGGCGGCTACTCGCCATATAAAACATTTGACAAAAAACCACGATAATTACTATTTTTTAATAAAAATACGGAGAATACCCCTTATGAAAAGATTAATTTCACTTATTTTGATGCTTACTATGATCGCATCTACCGGACTTCTTTGCCTTACAGGTTGTCCCGGTCCGGATCCTGCCGGCGGCGGTGAGGGATCGATTACAGTATGGTGGCCGGGTGGATCTACCACAACTGAGGCTGCGATTAAGGCGGCTAAGGAGCAGTATGAAAAGGATCATCCCGGTGTTACGATCAATATCGAGTTCCAGAGCACCGCGGACTTCTATTCGAGCTATACGATGGCTCTTATGGGAAAGAATTTCCCCGACGTAGCATACGTTGATCACGTTTTCGTACAGCGTCTTGCGTTTGACGGACTTATCGCAAATCAGTCCGACCTTGGACTTGATTCTCTTAAGGACAAATATATTGACTCTCTTTGGACTCCCAACCTTTATGAGGGCGAGCTTTACGCTCTTCCCATGAGCGCGAACATCCTTGGCAGAGTATATAACAAGGCTCTTCTTACCAAGGTGCTCGGCAGAGAGTTTACGGATGCTGACATCCCCACAAACTGGGATGAATTCCTTGCTCTCGGCGCTAAGATCGAGGAATACAACAAGGCTAACAATCTTACAGGTAACGATAAGCTCTATCTTACGACCGTTCCCGCAGGTACGGGCGCTGAATCCATGGGCGCTATGTTCTATCTCGCTTACAGTGCAAGAAGCGGCGCTTCTCTTATGAATTCCGATCTTACAGAGATGACTCTCGCAACTCAGGGTAATATTGATGCGGCTACTAAGATCAAGCAGCTTGCAGATCTTGGATATACGACGACTACATTCTCTGAGAGCAAATTCGAGACCGGTAAGGTAGCATTTATCGAAATGGGTCCCTGGAAGCTTCTCGACTATAGCAGAATTGACGAGGCAAGTGCTGACATCGATTACGGTTACACCACAGTAATGCCCTTTGAGGATGGCGGAGATATCTCCTCCACGCTTGGTCTTTACTCCCTTGTAATCACTCAGAAGAGCAGTAAGAAGGATCTTGCGGCTGACTTTATCAAGTACGTTACAACGGATAAAGAGGTCCAGCTCGCACACAATACCGTTCAGAACCTTATGCCCACGACAAAAGAGGCTATTGCAGACGATTATTACAGCGGCGACGAGTGGAACGTATTTGTTGAGCAACTCAACCATTGTGTTGCACGTCCCGGATCAGCTGCTTGGCCTGCAATCCAGCAGTACGTTGCGGAATTTGTAACAGGACTTATCAACGGCACACGTGACGTTGATTACATCTATGCGCTTCAGGCTGCTCTTACCGAGAAGCTTGAGGATCTGGAGGACGAATAATGATGGGCTTGGAGGCGACCGCAGGCAATCCGATCCGTAAAAAGAGAAAAAATAAAAATGAAGTCAAGGCGTATTCGCTGCTTGGATTTCCTTTGGCTTGGTGGACGCTCTTCTTCGTATTGGCGTTTTTCTCGGCTCTGATATTCAGCTTTACCAACGTATCGCTGAAAAGTCTTGCTACCGGCTCCGAGATCAAATTTACCCTTGATAACTATAAAAATCTTTTTGACGTAAATTGGAAAAATTATGACCAGAATTTCTGGGATTCGCTTGGAGTTACGATGACGTGGACCTTCGCTATGGCGATTGGTAACAACATTATGGGCTTGCTTTGCGCATTCCTTATCAGCCAGCTCAAGCACGGCAGGAGATTCTTCCTCGCTCTGCTTTTCTGGCCCTCGCTCGTTTCGGGCGTCGTTGGAAGCGACGTAACTCAGCTCGTTTTCGGTTCGGGTAACAACTCCCTTGCGAATAAGCTCGTGATGGCGTTTGGCGGTGAGCCCATTCAGTGGCTCACCGATGAAAAGACTGCGCTTTTATCAATTATGATAATGCCTTTCTTCTTTGGCTTCTGCACGAAGATGCTTATTTACTATTCTTCGATCATTGCGATCCCGAATATGTATAAAGAGGCTGCGCTTCTTGAGACTAAATCGAAATTCAAGATATTCTTTACCGTAACGTTCCCGCTTATGAAGAACGCGCTCATCCTTAATCTTCTGCTCTCTATAATCGACGGCTTTAAGATCCTTGGACCTATGCAGCTCGTTACAAAGGGCGGTTACGGAACGCAATCCACGATGCTCTATATTTACAAGACTGCGTTTGAGGACGGCAAATTCGGACGCGCTTGCGCTTACGCGACGATACTGTTCGCTATAATCCTTATTTTCACATTCATTCAGCGCAAGATCTCGGGACAGGAGGTGGATGACATTGAATAATCCGACCGAAAAGTCAAAAAAGGTAGCATCGGCGAAAAGAAAAGAGAAGAGCTTTCAGATAATCTGTATCGTGGTTCTCTCGCTTATTGCCTTTTGCCAGATCTTCCCCTTCTATTTAAAGCTCGTTGATTCACTTCATTCGCCCGAGCTTATTCCCGACAGCGACAAGCTCTATCTCTTGCCCGAGGGAGCAACGATAGAGAACTATTTTACGGCTCTTCAGGTGAGCGGCTTCTGGCAGGCACTCGGAAATACCGCCTTCCACTCGGTTATGTTCACCGCGATAAGCCTTTGCATCGCGATAGTCGTTGGCTACGTGCTTGCAAAAATGGAGTTCAAGGGCAAAAAATTCGTTTCGGCTATTTTGCTTTCCACAATGATGGTGCCCGGTGAGGTGCTTATGATCCCAAACTACATACTCGTTATGAATATGGGACTTAACTATTCGATCTGGGGTCTGATACTTCCCGGTATCGTAAATATCTTTGGAGTTTTCCTCATAAAGCAGTATATGGCGAACATTCCGCAGTCCATCCTTGAAAGTGCGGAGCTTGACGGATGCAATGAATTCCACAAGATGTTCCACATAGTAGTTCCCATGTCAAAGCCCATTCTCGTTACCTACGTTATACTTACGTTCGTAAGCACGTGGAACGAATATCTGTGGCCAATGGTAATGCAGGCGAGCGGAAGCACAGTTGAGACGCTTCAGCTCATCATGTACAAGTTCTATCCCGGACTTGGAAACTATGCGGACGGCTTCGTAAGAAGCGCTGGTATGATACTTATTACCATACCCATTATTATAGTGTATATCATATTCCAAAAGTATTTCCTTGAACAAAACAACCTCAGCGGTATGAAATAATCGCTATGAAATAACGGAGGTATATATTAAATGAAGAAAACATTAAGATTTATTGCATTTACGCTCGTTGCGGTAATGCTTTTATCCACTGTGCTCACGTCCTGCTCTTGGCTCGACGAGCTTTTGGGTAAGACCACTACTACGACGCAGAAGGCGGAATGCGTACACGCGGACACGGATGCCGACGGCTTGTGTGACGAGTGCGGACAGATACTTGAGATTCAGAATACAGATTCTTCCTTCTCTTATTATGCTAACACAAAGCTTCCCGAGGACAAGAAGATCTACGTTCTCAATATGACAAGTGAGGGATATAACTTCTCTGAAGACGAGACCTTCACGGCTCAGGCTATTCAGGGACTTTTCGCAAGAAAGAGCGCTTTGTTCTATCTCGACTCCCACTATATGACAAACGGTGTTAACATCGATATGCATTATCTTGACCTCGCGGTCGAGAATTACGGCATTACGTATGAATCCATCTCTCTTGAGGAAGCGGTAGCAATGTATATTGCTAACTGGGAGGCAAACGTTGCCGACGGTACTTGGGGCTCCGCTATCTCCCTTGACAGCTATAACAGCATCCCCGGTGTTACCGCATACACAGAGACGAGCGGAGAGGGCTACAGCACACCCGGTTATATCGTATATAAGAAGGGCGACGTTTCCGTAAACATCGCAGCTACTCTTGCGGGCATTACGGGCTTCCTTCCCGTATGCGAGGATGACGTGGCAAAATATCAGGCTCTTGGTCTCGTTGAGAAATTCAACGTTAACAGCGCGGCTCTCACATACAAATGGTTGTTCAACAACGTTATGAGCGAGCTTAACACTAGCGGTCTTATCCATCAGAACTATCAGTCCGTTGGACTTACAAATAAGTTCATTAAAGACTACGGTATCTGCAATAAGTACTTCCACGTTTATTACGACGAGGTGTCCATCGTTGGTAATTCCTTCAAAAAGACACTTCACAGCTTCTTGGATGACAACTCTCCCATCTTTGGATACACTTATTCCGAGGACAGCGACGTTGCATTCTTCTCGCAGTACGGTCAGTTCATCGTTCCCACGGACTACACCTGCAACCTTACCTTCCTTGCGGCAGACGCTTTTGCAGGAAAGAAGTTTGAGCAGCCCAACGACGACAGTGAGCTTCCTGCAGAGCAGGGCAAGCACTACGTTGCTTTCGTTGTATCCGACGGTGATAACGCGACATATTGGCAGAACACGGCTGCATTCGCAACAAACTATATGAATGCAGCGGGCAGAGAGAACGACACGTTCCCCGTAACGTGGTCCATTACTCCTTCCTTGGCGGACCTTATGCCCCTCGTTCTTGAAAACGTTTACAACAATCAGGCAAATGCTTACGATTACTTCTGTGCTCCCGTTTCCGGTCAGGGTTATATCAATGCCGGTAACTTTGAGGCAGAGAAGGACGGAAAGTATTTCGCTGACTTCGTAAGTAAGCTTGACGTTTATATGGGCAAGTCCGACCTTTCAGTAGTAACTGTTATCGGCGGTAACCAGCAGGGCGACCTCGTTAATGTTCTTCACGGCTATGCAAGCGCAGAAAACGTAACGGGCGGTATCGTTTACGACGGATCCAAGTACTTCGGTGCAAATCCCGGTGGTGTTATCTGGATCGACGGCAAGCCCTTCGTACAGCCCAGAGACTCTCTGTGGGAAACAACTCCCGCATATATCGCGGCTCGTATAAATACATATCCCACCGATATTACAACTATTGACGCATACTCCATCATCAACGTTCACCCCTGGTCTCACTCCTATGAGGACATCAGAAAGATCGTTGGTATGCTCAACGAAAACGTTGAGGTGGTAAGTGTTGACAGACTTATAAATATGATGACGGATAACGTTGCGGATAAGTCCAACACAACCTCTATGAAGGTTCCCGAAAAGAACGGTATCAGCATCTCTCAGGGCTATCTTCAGGAAAATCCCTCGCTCATTCCCGTTGACTCTCTTTACAACGATTTCCTTCTTTGGGCAGAGGACTGGAGCGGCTCAGGTGTGACCTACAACAGCAGCGACAAGGCTTGCTCCAACGTAGGCGCTATATATAAGGGTAACATCTCTATCGCGGCAGGAGCTACAGCTACCAAGGCTGCGTTCACGCTTCCCGATATAGATAATTATTGGCTCAGCTTCAACGCTCGCGGAGATTCACTCGATCCCTTGCAGACGGGCACATTTGACGTAATTCTTACTATCGGCGGCGAGACCAAGACCGTTATGAGCAACGTAACGCTGCGCGGTGTATCCGGCACGGAGACTATGACCGTTAACGGCGACGGATGGCAGTGCTTCGCATTCCCGCTCGATCAGTATTTCCCGAACTATCGCGGACAGAGCTGCGAGATGAAGATCGTCGTTCACTCCGGCGGAACGGGAATACGCCTCGACCAGGTAACGTTCAAGGACAGATTCGTTGACCCTGCTATCGATCAGAGCGGCGTTGACGTATATAACAACACATTTAACGAAACGACAGAGGACTGGATGCTCGGCGAGCAGTATAAGACATCTCAGTACTATTGGTGGAGTACAATCGACCGTGAAGATCTCTCTCCCACGGGTACTATTCAGATAGATTGCTCCGACGGTGGCGGTGACGAAAAGAGAAACGGTAACACCAACATCTGGATGGCTAAGCATTACACGCTCCCCGAATCCGATAACATCTCTCTTAAGTTTACGGTTACCAGTGATAATGACACCGGTGCTTACATCAAGATTTCACTTTATGTGGAAGGCAAGTATTTTGTACTTTACGATTGGCAGCCCGCACGCGGCTCTTTTAATAATACTAATGTAACAATAGATCTTTCTGAGCTTGATCCTTCGATCGATTTCTCGGGAGCTGAGGTAACAGTGGTATTTGAGGCAAGAGACGGCGGACGCAATAACGGTGTTGGAGAGGCTTGCAAGCTTCACGATTTCCAGACGATCAGCAAATAAACAATAGGCAAAAGGGAGCATCGCTTTTGCGATGCTCCCGCTATATTAATTGGAGAAACTAATGAAAAAAATAATTTCACTTATTTGCGCTCTTGCGATGATTCTTTCTTTATCCGCTTTTTTAACCTCGTGCCCTTGGGATCGACCCGTTGAAGAGCCTTTTGGTTACGGGGATGATTTCAGAATTATTCGCGAGATGAAGATGAACGAGGAGAAGCACCTGCTCGTGTTCAACAAGGCCGAGAGCCTTAACTTCTCGGAGCTTGTTCTTGCTCAGGCAATACAAGGACTCTACGCAAGAGAAAACGCGCGTTATTACTGTTGGGCATCGGGCTCATATGAGACATGGCTTGAGGATATGGTCGAGAATTACGGCTTTACTTACGAGTACGTAACGCTTGAGCAGATGGTCAGATCCTATATTGAGGATTATGGAAACGGCTACGTTCTCTATAACAGGGCGAGCCTTGTTGAATCCACAAACTCCGCTTGCTCTATTGCGGGCGTTACTGGATATCTTCCGGTTGATGCGGCTCTTAAGGAGAGAGTTGAAGGATGGGGGCTTGAATTAAAGATAGATGCATCCAAAATGACGGAGCGCACTTGCTTTGACCTCTACAAGGATAGCTTTAATACCGACGGTATTGTTCAGCAGTCTCCCACCAATGTCCGACTTCGCGACTGGGCGATAGCTTGCGGATATTTTATGTTCTTCCGTGAAGGAACTGATACCAAGGAGCTTATGTTCAGAGGCGAGGTCCACGATTGGGTTGACGAGGATGCGGCTATGTTTGGTTGGGTTCCCAACGATGAGGGACAGGACGTAACGGTTGCTTCACAGTATGGCCAGTTTACCTTTCCCAGCGACCACTCCTTCAATATGACTGTTTTTGCTTGCAAAAACGCCTTTGGAGAGGCTGATTTTACTCAGAACGCCAAAGAAACGGATATAAAGGCAGAGCAGGGCAAGCATTACGTTTGCATTATGATGAGCGATGGCGACAACGTTCAGATGTGGTATAACGGCTTTGCGGACAATCCCAAATATCTCGGAGCGGAAAAGGATAACAGCTTCCCGATGGGCTGGAGCATTCAGCCTGCGCTTTTGGAGCTTGGACCCAATGTTTTGAATTACGTAAAGAGAAACGCGGGAGAAAAGGATTATTTTGTGGCATCCGTTTCCGGTATAGGCTACATCTATCCTCAGGTTTATCCCACACTCGATACTTATACAAGAGCTCTCAGCGCATATCTTCGCAGGGCGGATCTTTCCGTTGTTCAGATACTCGACTCCGGTCCAAGCGATAAGGTGGTCGAGGCTTATGCGAAGATCCCCGAGCTTAAAGGAGCGATCTATTGCTACGGTGACAGATACGCTGCGGGTAATGGCTCTGTATATTGGTCAAACGGAAAGCCATTCGTTTCTATTCGAGAGACACTTTGGAATGCAAACGTTGAATCAATGGCGGAGAGAATAAACGGCTATGCTAAGGATCCTACCACCATTGATGGCTACACGGCTATTAACCTCCACCCTTGGTCTATGAGCTATCAGGATGCGGTAAAGCTCGTGTCCTTGCTTGATGAGAGCGTTGTGGTTGTTACCGCGGACGATTTCATCAGGCTTATCACCGAGAACGTTCCTCACGAGGACGTTGTGAAGTAAGACGAACGCTAAAGAGGGCGGTCGGTTTGCCGCCCTCTTTCTTTTGAAAAATGGAGGAAATATCCGAATATAAAAGGATAGCTATTACCATTGATGAGATTTGAAAAAAGTTTTGAAATTTTTAAAAAACTTTTCAAAAATCTCTTGACAAAACAAAAGAGATATGGTAATATAACAAGGTCGCGAACGCGGCGGGGCGAGGGAGTACGAAAAAAGTTTTAAAAAAAGCGAAAAAAGTACTTGACAAAGCGAAGCGGTTTGTGATATACTAATAAA
>JAFXKD010000029.1 GCA_017531925.1 Clostridia bacterium
GGGCTCTCCTTACCGGGAGTGGTAAGGGTGCCGCGGTATTCTCTCATCTCGTCTGCGGAAAGGTCGCAAACGTATGCCTTTCCGTCCTTGATGAGCTTTACTGCGAACTCGTAGCACTTGTCAAAGTAGTCCGAGCCGTAGTAGATGCCGCCGTCAGGGATCGCGCCGAGCCAATGAAGGTCCTCATAAATGGACTCAACGTACTCGTTGTCCTCCTTTGCGGGGTTGGTATCGTCATAGCGGAGATTGAATTTTCCGCCGTATTTCTTCGCGGTCTCATAGTTGATCATTATCGCCTTCGCAGAGCCGATGTGGAGATATCCGTTGGGCTCGGGAGGGAAGCGGGTTATGATCTTTATATCGGGGTTTTCCGCAAGATCCGCGTCAATTATATCGTGTATAAAGTTGGAGCTGATTTCTTCCATAGCTTTGTCCTCTTAATTTAGATTTTTGCGAGCATCGAATCGATTCTCGCGATCACCTCGTCATAGCCGAGGATCTGCATAACGGTGTAAAGGTCGGGCGCGTTCGTCTTACCCGTTACCGCTACGCGTATGAACATTGAGACGTCTGCGACGTTTCCTCCGAACGCCTCGGGACTTGCCTTGTAAGCCTTCATATCGGACGCAAATCCGATACTCTCGGCGATCGCCTTGATCTTTTCAAACCATACGTTCATATCGTCGGAGTAGGAATAGCTTGCCTTAAAGCCCTCAAGCACCGCTCTGATATCGTCCTTCTTGAAATGGTCGGGATATTCTTCCTTGATCTCAAAGATGGGAGCGAAGAAGAAACCCATATAATCTCTTGCGTCGGACCATTTTGCAAGGTCCTTACGGGGCTTTTTGCCGCCGCGACCGATCGCAAGCACCTTCTTGGACATCTCCTCATTTTCGCGAAGAAGCGAAGCAAATTCGGGGTCGAATTCGCTCGCCCAGTCAAGAAGTCTTTCATAGACCGTGTCAGCATCCATTCTGGAGATAACGTTCTTTGAAACGTCTGTGAGCTTGTTTATATCGTAAAGACAGCCGGAGCTTGACATCTTCTTTAAAGAGAAGGGGAAGTCCGTGTATTTCTTGTCGGGGTTCTGCGCGTGCCAATCCTCATAGTTGGAATTTAGAAGGGTCATAACGTATTCAACAACGCAATCCTTGTCGTATCCAAGCTCGCGGTAATATTCCATATTGGAGCCGAGATCGCGCTTTGAAAATTTCTTTTTCGAGCCGTTCTCACCAAGCTGCATGATGGGGGAGATGTGCGCGTATTTGGGAAGCTTGAAGCCGAGATAACGGAAGAGCATTATGTGACGGGAAAGGCTTGCGTACCATTCGTCGCCGCGGATAACGTGAGTCGTTCCCATAAGGTGATCGTCAACTGCGTGTGCGAAGTGGTAGGAGGGAACTCCGTCACTCTTGAGAAGCACCTCGTCGCGATCGTTTTCGGGAAGCTCGCGGTCGCCCTTGATAAGGTCCGTGAATTTTATCTTTTTGTCGGGGTCGCCGTCCGAGAGCATACGGAGAACAAATGGGTCTCCCGCTTCAAGATGCGCCTTTACCTCTTCGATGGTGAAATTGCGGTTGCGGAGCATCTCCTCTCTCTGCTCACCGCCGTCCTCGTGCCAGTCCTTAGCCTTTACCTCAGCCTTTTTGTCAACTGCGTTAAGAGCCTCAAGCTCCTCACGGGTTGTGAAAACGGGGTAAGCCTTACCCTCGGCAACGAGCTTTTTAGCGAAAACGTGATAGATGTCAACTCTCTTTGACTGCTTGTAGGGACCGTAGTCTCCGCAGTCGGTGAGATTGCCGTTCTCGTCGAGGATCGCGCCCTCGTCAAAGTTGATTCCGTAATAATTAAATGTTTTTATAAGGCTCTCTGCCGCGCCCGCTACCTCGCGCTTTGCATCGGTGTCCTCAATACGAAGATAGAAAACGCCGCCGCTCTGATGGGCAAGACGCTCGCCGACAAGGGTGGGGAAGAGTCCTCCGAAATGCACGAAGCCCGTGGGGCTTGGCGCAAATCTCGTTACCTTTGCGCCCTCGGGGAGCTTGCGCGCGGGATACTGCGCCTCAATCTCCTCGGGAGTTTTGGTTACGTTCGGGAAAAGCAGATCTGCTAAAAGCTTGTAGTCCATAATTTATAGATTCCTTTCGGTTGTGTATCAAAAATAGTATTTTATCATATCGGTCGCGGCTCTGAGAGTTGAATTTTCACCGTGACCGCAGTATATCCATCGGTTTTCCGCGCTTGCCAATTCAAGCAACCGTTGAAGAGAGCCTTTTAAAGCCTTGAGATCGCCGCCGTAAAGGTCGTATCTGCCAAAGCCCTGAGCGAACAGAGTATCGCCCGTTATAAGTATCTCACCCGTGTCGTAGCATACCGATCCCTTTGTGTGACCGGGCGTGTGAAGAACGGTTATCCTTTCAGTGCCAAGTGTCAGAACATCGCCCTCACGCAAAAGACTGTCCGCTTCGCTTATAGTAAAGCTTCCGCCCGTAAAAGTCGCGTAAGCATTCTTTTTTGAGTCCGTCAGCATCTCGGCATCGGATTCGTGAACGTAGAGCGGCGCGCCCGTCGCGTTCCTCAGCTCCTGCGCTCTCCAGATGTGATCGAAATGCCCGTGAGTGAGCAGTATTCCTTTTAAGGTCAAGCCCTCGTCCTCAAGACGCGCAAGTATCTTTTTTTCACTTATGGCAGGGTCTATAACGAACGCTTCGCCCGCAGAGTGCAGAATAAAGCAGTTTGAGGCAAAGCCCGAGGGGGAAAGGCTGATTATTTCCATATTCTCTCCAATTTTAATAAAATCATAATATTATATCATAAAAAAATACGATTATCAATAGAGATTGGGAAAATATATGAGAAAAAATTCCGTATATTTATTCATTATTGACAAATAGTTGTGAAAAATGCACAAAAACGGAAGGATATTTTCTACATTGGATGTTGATGAATATCAAAAAATCCCTTGAAAAATAGGGAAAAAATGTGTATAATAGATGGCAGGATGGAAAATAATTGCCCGAAATATATATTTTGGTTAATAATTTGGCATTTTACATACTAATTTGAAAGGGCTCGGCAAAAGCCGGGCAAGGTAAATTCCTATGCAAAACATTGAAACAAAAAGAATCAGAAACGTCGCGCTCCTCGGTCATAGCGGAAGCGGTAAAACATCTCTTGTAGAGGCTCTCCTTCACGTTGCGGGCGCGTCCGACAGATTCGGCAACATCACCGACGGTACTACCGTTTGTGACTACGATCCCGAGGAGATCAAGAGGGGCTTCTCTCTTGCATCAAAGGTAGCTCCTTTTATGTGGAAGAACACAAAGATCAACGTTCTCGACACACCCGGATTCCTTGATTTCGTAGGTGAGGTACATCAGGCTCTCAGAGTTGCGGATGCAGCTCTCATCCTCGTTGACGGTAAGGCAGGCATCGAGGTCGGCACAGAGCTCGCTTGGGATAATGCAAGAGCTGCAGGTCTTCCCACAGCATTCTTTATTAATAAGTTTGACGATAACGAAGCAAGATTCGGAAGAGTGCTTGACTCTCTTCACGAGAAATTCGGTAAGAATATCTGTCCTCTTACTATTCCTATGGTTAAGGACGGCAAGGTTCTCGGCGCGATCGACCTTATCAAGCAGGAAGCACACGTATTCAGCGATAAGGGTCAGCATTCCGTAACGAGCGTTCCCGAGGAGAGCGTTGAGGCTATGGAAAAATACCGTGATATGCTTATGGAAGCGGTTGCATCCACGGATGAGGACCTTATGATGAAGTACTTTGAGGGCGAGGAGATCACTCCTATGGAGGCTCTCAATGCAGTACACGAGGGCGTTATCCACGGTGAGATCGTTCCCGTTCTCTGCGGCGCGGCTACAAAGCTTTGGGGCGTTTGGACACTCCTTGATGTTATCGATGAATCCTTCCCCAGACACACCGCAAAGAAGGTCGAAAGACTTGAGTCCGGTGATGAAAGAGCGATCGAGCCCGAGGGCGAAACCGCGCTCTTCGTATTCAAGACCGTATCCGACCCGTTCGTTGGTAAGATGAGCTTCTTCAAGGTTATGAACGGAACGCTCCGCAAGGATATGCTCCTTAAGAATACAACAACCGACACGAACGAAAAGATGGCTCACATCTATGTCGTTAAGGGTAAGACCCAGACCGAGGTTGACGTGCTTTGCTGCGGCGATATTGGTATGACGGCTAAGCTCGCTAATACAAATACGGGCGACACACTTGCTTGGAACAGCGATATCCACTATGCAAGGACCGAGTATCCCGAGCCCTTTATGGCTCAGTCCATCGCTCCTCTTTCCAAGGGCGACGAGGATAAGATATCCCTTGGTGTAACCAAGCTTTGCGAAGAGGATAAGACAATAAGATTTGAAAACAACCCCGAAACACATCAGCTCGTGCTTTACGGTATGGGTGATATGCATATCTCCGTAATCGAGGCTAAGCTTAAATCCAGATTCGGCGTATCCGTTAAGCTCGACCTTCCCAAGATCGCTTACCGCGAAATGATCACAAAGAGAGTTCAGGTTCAAGGTAAGCATAAGAAGCAGTCCGGCGGCCACGGTCAGTACGGTGACGTTAAGATCGAGTTCTTCCCCGGTGAAGAAGAGGGTCTTACATTCACAGAGTCCACAGTCGGCGGCTCCGTTCCCAAGAACTTCCACCCTGCAGTTCAGAAGGGACTTGAGGATTCTATGAAGCGCGGTGTTTACGGTTATCCCGTTATCAAGCTCGCAGCTAACCTCTTCGACGGCTCCTACCACGACGTTGACTCTAACGAAATGTCCTTCAAGATGGCAGCAAACCTTGCTTATAAGGAATGTATGAAGCTCGCTAACCCCGTTCTTCTTGAGCCCGTTGGCGACCTTGCAGTAACGGTTCCCGAGTCATACGTTGGTGACGTTATGTCCAACCTTAATAAGAGACGCGGAAGCGTTATGGGTATGGATCCCGCAGCTAAGCGCGGCTACACGACCATCAACGCAACAATTCCGAAGGCTGAGATCCTTGACTATACCATTACTCTCCGTGCTATGACACAGGGTAGAGGTAGCTTCTCCTTCACAGAAACAGGCTATGAGCAGGTTCCTATGAATATTGCTATGAAGATCAAGGAAGAGAACGCAGCGAACGAGGAATAATCTTCAAACTAAAAATAAATAACGGGCGGAGAATTTCTCCGCCCGTTATTTAAATGCAAAATGTAAAGTGCAAAATGCAAAATATCGGATAAGAAAAAGGGCTCTCCGAGGAGGAGAACCCTTTGTTTGTTGAATTATTTACCTGTTGTGAAGTTAAGCTCGTTATATACCTTTCCGTCCTCGGTGATAACTGAAAGAATACAACCCTTAAGACCCTTTGCGTTCCAGTCGCAAAGGTTAAGCTCGATCGTAACCTCCTGACCTGCAAACTGCTTGAGCCAGCTGTACTGATTAGCGCTTGAGGAATAGAGAGTAAGGGATGCGTCACCATCAGTGATCTTGATATTGGTGTAGTAACCGGCATCAACCACCTCAACAGTAGCCTTTGTTACATAAATGGGAGTTGTAGCCTCGGGAGAATCGGGTGTAGTTACAAGCTCAGCAAGTGTCTTTCCGGAGATGAAGGACTCTGTGCTGTAATCTACCTTGCCGTAGTAGTTGGCAACGATCTCTGCGTTATCGATGCAGATCTGTCCGCCGCCGTCCTTGGTGATGGTTCTTGTACCTGTAACAACGATCTTCTGACCGATCTCAAGACCGTCAAATGCAGATGCCGTAACTCTTACAGCGATCGCGCCCGTCTCATCGATGAGATAGAAGCCCGTCTGGTTAACGAGGGAAGGACCAACGATACCAATAACTGTTACGGTAGTATTATTCTCAGCCTCAATAGCATCGATAACCTTGTCAGCCTCAACCTCCTCGGATGCGGAGACTGTGATGGAAACTGTTTCGGAGTAGCTGTTGCCGTTGTGAGTAGCGGTAATTGTTACATTTGCAGTGCCCTTGCCCTTGCAGTTAAGAACTACTGTTCCAGGAGTTTCTGTTGTGAAATAAACTACGCTTTCGTTGTCGGATGTGTATGAAACCTCAACGTTGTCAAAGCCGAGAAGTGTGCTTGATACACTTGTTGTAAGCTCTGTAAGGGGGTTACCTGTGTATTCGGAAAGGAACTGACCAACGCCGTAGTATTCAACAACGTGCTGGGGAGCCTTTGTCACGTCAAAAACGAAGCCCTCGTCGTAAACTGCTACGGGAAGGAATCTGAAGAAGCAATCGGTTGCCGTGGATTTCGCATTCATAGGAGAAAGATATACTGTGCAGATCTTGCCGTCGAACTCGTCGAGCCAAGCAAAGTCGGAACCGTTGCACTGAGTATATGTGTAAGCACCCGTTTCACCGTCGAGGTCGTAGAAGTAGTAGTTTGTAAAACCGCTGCCGGGAACCTTCTTAACGAGTGCGGTTGTTTTGTAGATAGTCGTTGTAACGTTTTCCGTTACGGGCGTTTCAAGGATATCCTTAACGGACTTTTCCTCACACCATTCAAAATCTATTTCGTTTTCAGCCTTATCGTTTTCGTAGAGAGTAGCATCGGAGATCTGGCAGCATCCCTTATAGCCGAATTTCTGCGCATTGTTTGTTTCAGAGTCAAGGATCCACATATCCTTTGAGCCGAGAACTGTGATCTCATTGCCGATCTCTACCTGACCTGCGATGTCGCCGTCATAAACGTAGATGGAGTTTGTGCCGTCAACAAGGTAAACGCCTGCGGGCTTCATACCGTTAGCGTATGTGATTCTTGCAACAACACCTGTAACCTTAACGAGAGCGCCAAGGTCTGCCTCGCGAGCCTCCGCAACGGTCATTTCGGTGTATTCGGAGTCATCGGGCGCGGGAGCCTTTTTAAAATCTATAAGGTATGCCTGCTTTACCTCTGCCTTATCGCCATATGTGTGGAGAGTACAAAGAAGAAGAACCTCGTCATCCTTTGCGGGACGCTCTTCAAGATCGAGGAAGTAAACGTCGCCCTCGCCCTTTGTATTGTAAATGCTGAGCTCGTTAGTGCCGTCGGTAATAACCATAGCTCCGTACTGAGGATTTGATATGGTCGTAACTGTACCGCGGATGTAATACTGCTCGGTTGTGGGGGTTTCACCTGCAGCCAAAGCTATTTCAATAGCCTCTTCGATTGAGATGATGTCGTAAAGCTCGTCCCAATCCTTTTCATCGGGAGGCGTTGTGTCATCACCCTTGTCGGTGGTGCTTGTCGTAGGCTTTGTGGTGCTTGTGGTGGGCTTTGTGGTGGACGTTGTGGGAGTGGTCGTTGTCGTAGTGCCCATAAGAGATGAGATTATCTCCTGAAGGTCACAACTCGCAAACGTAACAGAGATCATTACGAAAACGAGAAGCAGGGAAATGATTCTTCTGAAATTCATTTTTTGACTCCTTAAAAATATTAAATTGATATACGGATACCGTACAAGTCTATTTTATAATTAATATGAACAAAAGTCAACTAAAAAAAGGATTTTTTGTCATTTTTGTATATGTTTTTGTATAATCTGTTAATTAACGCAAAATAATGTATATTTTGCACAATACAAAAGTCTTTTTCGCTTGACAAGGAACTGTATAGGTGCTAAAATGTAATAGCAAAAATCACGAAGGGGGACAAAAAATGAGCTTCATAAAATATTTTGCCGAGCAGCTTCAAATTCATCCGTCGATGAGATACGCGGACGCGGTAAAGCTGTGCTATCAGGCGGCGTTCGGCGCGGAGCATCTGCTCTCGGACAAGACGCGCGCAAGGGCGTATCTTTACGCGGAGCTTGAAGCCACTCCACCGACCGACGAGCCCCTTTTTGAACGCATCTCGGAGGAGCTCTGCCGCGTAAATCTCGGCGCGTGGCGAAGAGAGGGCTTACCGTTTGAGGAGCTTTTTGAAGCATTCGTGGCCTCCGCTTCACAAAGAGAAAACGGCGCAGAGACGCTTGCGTCAAATCTTGCAGCCGCAGAGAGCGTAATGAAGGAGAATATGAAGGGCTTTAGCGCAAGTGAATGGCAGGAATTTCTTGACGCGTACACGGCTGCGGGTGCCCCGCCCATTCATCATAGTGATCACTACCGAGAAAAAGAAAGCCCCCATTACAGAGTGGTCGCATATGAGCAGATCGATAAATGGGAGGAGAAAAAATGAACTTTTTATTTGATCTTTACGGCACACTTGCCGATATACACACGGACGAAAAAAAGAAGGAGCTTTGGGACGGATGCGCATCTCTTTTGGGCGAATCTGACGGAGAAAGTATCAGGGAAGAATATCATTCCCTGTGCAAGGGAGCTGAGGATGCTAAGGAGCATAGATTTGTTGAATTTGACCTTCTTTCCGTCTTTGAAAAAATGCTCGAAGCTCGCGGACTACCGATAGAAAAAGCCCCCGAGCTTGCAAGAAGCTTTCGCATTTTGTCAAGGGAGAAATTAAAGCTTTTTCCTTGCGTTCCCGATATGCTCACAGAGCTTAAAAAACGCGGCGCGGGAGTGTATCTTGTATCAAACGCGCAGGCTTGCTTTACTGAGGACGAGCTCTATGAGCTTGGGATCGCTGTGTGCTTTGACGGAATACTCATCTCAAGCGATGCGGGAGTAAAAAAGCCCCACCGCGAGATCTTTGATATCGCCGCTCAAAGATTCGGCATAGAGCTTAAGGACTGCATCTATGTTGGCAACGATCTTCACGACGATATCCTCGGCGCAAGCGGTGCGGGACTTGAGACGGTGTACATCGAAACGGAGCAGTCCGGAAAATATCCCGGACTCGACGTCATACCCACTTATGCCGTTAAGGATCACGAAGAGATGAAGCATCTGCTCCTTTCTCTTGCGGAGGAATGAAAATGATAAGTGAAAAGGATAAAATACGCAGGGAACGGATACTTAACGGCAATCTCGTTGGTGCGATCATAAGCATCTGCGCTCCCATCTTTCTTTATAATCTGTTCAACTCGTTCTATGCGGTCATCGACGCGGTGGTAGTCGCGAGGATAGACCCAACGAGCGTAAGCGCGGTCGCGATGCTCTCGCAGATACAGCATCTTCTCTCGTCATTAGGCTCGGGAATGGCAGCGGGCGGAGGAATAATAGTGGCGCGTCTTTTTGGCGCGGGTGATATGGACGGCGCGAGATATCGCTCAAATCAGGTGATATCGCTTTCCACCGCGGTCATCGCGCTCCTGCTCGGAATATGCCTGCCCCTCGCAGTTCCCATTATGAAGATCTCGGGCGTTCCCGACGAGCTTATCGCGATAGGTACGGGATATTTCAGCGTGCAGATACTCACGCTTGCCTTTACGTTCTACAATAGCGTGTTTATGGCTATGCAGAAGGCTAAGGGAAACACGAGAATAATGTTCTGGCTCAATATACTTGCTATGATAATCAAGCTCTCGCTTTCAATGCTCTTTATCTGGGTTATGAACAAAACGGATATAATGTGGGTGGCGATAGCGACTATGGCAGGACAGCTCGTTATGTTCGGGATACTTTTATCGATGATGCTTCAAAAGGATAACGTTTTTGCCATAATTATAAAGGAATTCAAGCTTGACCTCAAAATTTGCCGCGAGATAATTGCTATGTCCTTTCCCATCTTTCTCGGCAAATTCATCTTTTCCTTTGGAAAGGTGAGCGTAAACGGAATGTGCAAGGAATACGGACCGCTCGTCGTCGGCGCGCTCGGCGTTTCAAACAATATGAACGGTCTTGCAACAACCCCTATAAACTCGTTTGAGGAGGGAACCTCAACCATCATCAGCCAGAATATCGGCGCGGGAAACAGAAAGCGCGCGCTTAAAACGTTCAGATATTCATTTGTGATGGCGAGCCTGCTCGGAATAGTGGGATATACGCTCATCCGCTTCATACTGCAGGATGAGATAATCGCTCTCTACAATCAGAACGAGCTTGCCGAGGGGGCTGAGGAATTTCTCGCTCTCATCAAATCCATACATAGATACGATTCTCTCTCGATCCTTGCTCTTGCCGTAAATTCCGCGGTCCTCGGAGTGCTTTATGGCTTTGGAAGAACGAAGATGACTATGATACTCAACATCAGCAGAGTTTTTGTGTTCAGAATACCCATCCTGTGGTATCTGCAGACCTTCCATAAGGAGATAGGCGCGGAGGCGGCGGGCATATCTATGGGAATAAGTAATATCTGTATCGCGATAGCATCCATTACCTGCCTTGCGATATTCCTGCATAAGCTGAAAAAAGAAGAAGCCCGGAATAAAAACTAAAATATCCTCGCACCGCGGTGCGAGGATATTATTTTTATTTGTTATCCATTTCCTTGAGAGCTTTTCTGAATTGGAGGATAAAGAGTATAGCGGTGAACGTTACTGCAAGTATGTCCGCTATGGGCTCCGCAAGATAAACTCCCGTCGTTTTATTCTCAACGAGCTGCGGTACGATGTAAATAAGGGGCAAAAGCAAAACGAATTTGCGCACTACCGCAACTATAATGGACGAGAACGCCTTTCCAAGCGATATGAACGTCATCTGTGCGGCTATCTGGATACCGAAGATGCCGAGCGCTCCGCAGTATATCCGAAGAGCCTTTCCCGTGAACTCAATAAGCTCGGGCTTATCCGTAAATATGCCTGCAAAGGCTGTGGGGAAGAGCATAATGCAAGCCCAGAGCGAGAGGGAGTATATAAGGCTGACTTTTAAAAGAAGGAAGAATGATTTTTTCACTCTGTCCTTATTTCCCGCGCCGTAGTTGTAGCTCGTTATGGGCTGCGCGCCCTGAGCCACACCCTGAAGGGGCAGCATAGCAAACTGCATAACGCTCGTAAGGATCGTCATCGCGCCAACGGCGATATCTCCTCCGTATTCCTGAAGAGAGGAATTGAAGCATACCGAGATAACGCTTTCGCTCATCTGCATAATGAAAGGGGCAAGACCGAGGGCTATGCAGGGGAAGATGACCTTTGGCTCTATTTTGAGATTTTGCTTTTTTATTTTAAAAACGCTGTTGTCGCTGAAAAGGAAGGTAAGTGCCCATAAGCAGGATGCCATCTGGGAGATCGCCGTAGCGAGAGCCGCTCCCTTTACGCCAAGACCCAAGCCGTAGATGAAGATGGGGTCGAGCGCTATATTACAAACCGCTCCGATAAGCACGGATGTCATACTTACCTTCGTCGCGCCCTGAGCGGTGATATACGCGTTCATACCGAGGGTCAGCTGAACGAATACCGTACCGAGCGCGTAGATGTCCATATATTGTGTGGCATATCCTATCGTGTTCTCGCTCGCACCGAACGCCCACAGCAGCTTCTCGTTAAAGATAAGAAGCGCGGCGGTGAGTATTGCCGAAACCACGAGCTGAAGGGAAAAGCAGTTGCCAAGTATTCTTTCAGCCTCGTCTTGCTTGCCCTCGCCGAGCTTTATCGATGCTCTCGGAGCTCCGCCCGCGCTGATGAGCGCGGCAAAGGCTGACACAGCCATAATGAGGGGCATACAGATGCCTACACCGGTAAGGGCAGCATCGCCGACCCCCTCGATATGTCCGATGAATATTCTGTCAACTATATTGTAAAGCATATTTACCAGCTGCGCAAGCACGGTTGGTATTGCCATTTTAAAAAGCAATTTTCCTATGGGTGCAGTACCCAAAAATTCCTTGTTCTGCATACGTCACTCCTATTATAAAATTCCAAAGCATATATTAACACATAATTGTGAACAATTCAAGTCGAAAATCGATTTTTGTAAATTTTTCAAATAATTGATATACTGTAGGTGTTCCAATTTTATGAAAAGGAGTTAAAACATTATGAAGTACAAAGATTGGATATGCGAGTGGCTTGATGATTACGTCAAGCCGACCGTAAAGGAAAAAACATACTTAAACTATTCGGTAATGCTAAGGACACATATTCTGCCCGCCATTGGAGAGCTTGAGCTTGATGAGCTTACTTTGCCCGTTTTACAGAGCTTTGTTTTCAATATGAGCGATCACGGAAATGCGAAAACGGGCGACGGACTTTCTCCAAGCACGGTTTCGATGATAGAGGGCGTTGTGGAGCGCTCTCTCAACTTTGCCGTGGAGATAGGGCTTATCGAGAGGCATCACGCCGCTCACGTCAGATGTCCGAGGGTGAACGGCAAAAAGGTGGAGTGCTTTAGCCTTTCCGAGCAGAGAAAAATAGAGGAGGATATATTAAAATCGCCCTGTGATAAGAGAATTGGGATACTTATATGTCTTTATACCGGAATGCGTATTGGTGAGCTTATGGCTCTGCGATGGTGTGACATCGATTTTGATAGATGCGTAATAACTGTAAACGCCACCTGCCGTGACGGTTTTCTGGACGGAAAGGTCATAAAGATCATCGACCTTCCCAAGACCGCCACGTCAAAGCGCGCCATTCCTGTTCCGCGCCAGATAATGCCGTATCTGCGAAGATTAAAATTACAGCAGATCGGGGAATACGTAATAAATAATAATGGGCGGATGATAACGGTTCGCGGCTATCAGAAGACCTTTGCTTTGATGCTGCGAAGGCTCGGGATAGAGCATCGGGGCTTTCACTCTCTGCGGCATACGTTTGCCACACGCGCGCTCGAATGCGGAATGGACGTAAAGACGCTTGCGGATATTCTCGGACATAAAAATCCCAACGTAACGCTCAATCGCTATGCCCACAGTATGATGGAGCATAAGGTAGCTATGATGAACCGCGTAGGTGGATTTTTGCAGTAAAATATACATAAAAAAATCCGTCGGGCTCGCCCGACGGATTTCTGTTATTATTTCATTGTGTAATACTTAGTCACCAAAGCAAATGCCCATAGCCTTAGCTACAGTAACAAGCTCGCCGTTGGGATCAACGTTCTTTGTCTTCTGACCGATAACGTCCTCAAGGGAAACGTCAACTATCTTGTCACCCTGAAGGGATACCATTCTTCCAAAGCCGCCCCTCATGCAAAGCTCAACTGCAGCATAACCGTAGCGAGAGGAGAGAACTCTGTCGTGAGCGGAGGGAGTACCGCCGCGCTGGATGTGACCGAGAGTAGTTGCTCTTGCCTCTGAGCCTGTGAGCTTTTCGAGCTGATCTGCAACGAGTGCGCCAACGCCGCCAAGACGGATGGAGTCCGCGCTGTCCTCGATAACCTTAAGAACGACCTGCTTACCGTCAAGGGATTTTGCACCCTCGGAAACCGCAACAATAGAGAATTCCTTGCCATTTGCCTTGTCAGCCTTGATCTTTTCTGCAACCTTTTCAATATCGTAAGGGATCTCGGGAATAAGTATCGCGTCAGCCGCGCCTGCAATACCTGCGTGAAGGGTCATCCAGCCTGCGCTTCTGCCCATGATCTCAACAACCATTATTCTGTGGTGGGACATACCTGTGGTGCGAACTCTGTCAAGACCGTCGGTTGCTACGCTGATAGCCGTGTCAAAGCCAAATGTATAGTCCGTGTGAGCAAGATCGTTGTCGATGGTCTTGGGAATACCTATGACCTTAACGCCCTTGCGTGAAAAATCTCTTGCGGAGGTAAGGGAGCCGTCTCCGCCGAGAATTAAGAGCGCATCGATGCCTGCATCGTTGAGGTGCTTAACTGCAACGTCGGAAACGTCCTCGTATGTAAGCTTTCCGTTTTCGTCGCGAACGAACTCACCGTTCTCGTCCTTAACGGGGTATTGGAACAGATTGTCCTTATTTGAGCTGTAAAGGATAGTACCGCCCCTTGTGATTATCTCCTCAACGTCCTCAAGACCTAGCTTTATAAAATCACCGTGGTACAATCCGAAATATCCGTGACGAACGCCGTAAACCTCAAGACCGTATTTAGTGATAGCGGTCTTTGTAACTGCGCGGATAACGGGATTCAAGCCGGGGCAGTCGCCGCCCGCGGTAAGTATTGCAATTTTTTTGATTTCCTTCATCTGTTTACTTCCTCTTCTGTGTAATCGATTTGTTTGAATTTTTTATATTCTACAAAAGCGTTTTCTGCAAAAAACGCCCTAAATTCCATATGTATGGAAAAAACCAACGTATATCATACCATAAAAAAAACAATTTTGCAAGAGGTTTGTTAATAATTTGTCGAATTTTTATCGCTTTTTTCTTTGATTTTTCATAATTTTCAATCGATTTTTTATGAACATCTGCATTTTTTAACTCGATTTGCTGACGATCAATAATGAACCGTAGGACAAGGAACCCCTTTTGCGCGAGCGTTTGAACTTGGCTTTTGTTCACCTTACAAGCGGCAGCGAAGAGACGGTGATGATGTAATGAATATATGTTCCGAATAGCTATCAGGCATCGGAGCAATATCCGATGCTTTTTTTGACACGGAATTCCGCAAATGAGTCAAAACGCCTTGATTTATTCACACTTATATGCTATAATAATATAAACCGGTTTGAAAATATAAATCGGTTTAAAAAAATCACCCCTCGTCTTTCGGGGAAAGGGGGAAAACAAAAGGAGGCATTGATAATGATGAAAAAAACCCTATTAACAGTAACGGTTCTTCTTTTGATCGCCGCTTTTGCATTTTCCATTACGGCGTGTGACAAAGAAGTCAAAACGCTGCAAAATGATTTCGGAGCAATTGTTGAGGGCGGCGGCTTTAAGGAGGGCTCCGTTCTCATCACTAACGAGATCAAGGCAGACTCGGCAGAAGCCGAAGAGGCGCTCTCGGCAATTGCCGATCAGAGCTACGACAAGGAAGGTGACGTTTACATTTATGAGATCCACGTTACCAGAAACGGCGTAAAGGTACAGCCCAACGGAAGGGTTAAGATAACGATTCCCAATCCCGGCATTACCTCGTCCAATTGCGTTGTTTTCCACATTAAGTCGGATAATTCCGTAGAGGAGATTATTCCTGCCGTTTCAGATAGCGCAATTACCTTTGAGACGAGTAGCTTTTCTTATTTCATTTTAGCAGAAAAAAACGAGTGTATCCACTCTTTAGACAGATGGATGGTTGCCGAAGAGGCTACTTGCATAAAAGAGGGCTTGCAAACCCGTAAATGTATGCTTTGCGGTGAAATAATATTTAGCAAAACTTATTTGGCGGATCACGAATACGGCGAGCTTATTCCCGAGGTAAGTCCTACTATATTTGAAGAGGGTGTTATAGCTCACTACGAATGTACAACCTGTGGCGGCATCTTTAACGAAAGCAAGGAAGCAGTTACCTCAACTTCAATAGAAAAGGTTGTTCCTGAAATTTCTATTTATTTAGACGGCGAAGCCGTTGCAGAGTTTACCGTTGATGAAATGACATCTGGTAAAATTTCACTTTCTATTGCGGATTTAGAGGTGACGGAAGGTCAGCTTGTTACCATTTGTGATACCGCTAATGCAGAGGTTATTTACGAATATACCGTGAGTGAAAAACAGTGGAGTAGCTTAGGTATTATTGAGGGTAATATTGATCCCACGAGTCATAAAGTACGCACCACATCTGTATCTGACATTAACTTTACAATCAATAAGGATGGAGCAGCCGAGCTTACTATGGACGGCTACGTACATAGTGGTGTTGTTATAGAAGTAACCAGCTCCCGTAGCGCGGGTGTGCCCGTGCTTTTCACGATGAGCAAGGTTGATTATTACAACGATCCCGAGATGCAGGCATACGTATTCGGTCTTTTCGGCTCGGATGGAAGCACCTCTCTCCGTATTATAGATATGGACACCGACACAGTCTATGACTACGATGATCTCAGCGCCACGAACGCCTGGGACAAGTGGTCCTATTCCCGTGGTGCAAACGGCGAGATAGTCTTTGCTGAGGGCTTGTCTGACTGGTGGCTTGCATTTGACATAGGCGGCGACGGTAAGATAACTCTGACACGTCATAATCATCCAAGTGGCGTAAAGCCTACTATCACCGTTTTTGACGGGGAGACGATTGAGATGGAGAAGATCACCCTTGAGGTTGGCAGCGACGAGTATAATTATTACACCTGGCAGCTAACCGACGAGGCATTCTCAAGACAGAATGAATGGCTTGAGTATATCGACCTTAATAACATCACTATTTACAAAGGATTCCTTACTGTCGATGCGGGATGTAGCTTCTACATCGGCGACGATTACAGCATAAAGCCCTGGACGCTTCTCTCTACGGTATACGTAGAAGAAAATGCCATTGATAAGTACACAGGCACTGTAAAGGAAGGATACCAGACAAAGTACGTATACGGTCTTACGCTTGAAAAGTCAGGAACTTACGCTATCGAATATCTGCCCTTCTGCAATGTTATCAATATTTTTGAGGTGGATTTAGGCGACGGATACAATATGTATCTTGACGGTGCATTTATTCCGCTTGAGGCAAATGGTAGCGGCATATTGACATACGAGGGATTAGAGGCGACGAAGAGCACTAATATCGCATTCTTCACATCTGCTTATTCCGCGATGCCATTAACTCTTTCCGACAGTAGCGACGCGTCGGTAGCGCACACCTTGACTATAGACGGCATGAGCAGTTTGTTCTTTGATAAGGCGGGTAAGTTCAATCTGTCTTACGATACCAAGACGGGAATTCTTACGATTGAAGTTGTTGAGCTTGAAGAGGATGGCGGAAGCGAAAACGGAAGCATTGATGATTATTTTATCTTCCTCTCTGTTGTAGATTACACAAACGGAAATCAGACGCTTTATTTCACTCAAAATCCTGATAATGAAAACGAGGTTTATGTCAGAGTGGAAACAATGGCGGCGAATAGTTATATCTCAGTCGGTGTAATGGAAAAGGGCGGAGATTATAGCACGACCAACTACGCTACGCTTGCGGATACCGACTCGTCGATAGCAACCAATCTCACCGCGGAATTAATTAGTGTGAAGGTTGCAGGTCCCATTGACGTTTATTTCAACTTTGAAACAAAAACTGTAAAAATCGTTGCGGTATCAGGCTCAACCGAGGAAACGGTGTTACCCAAGGATATTTACATCAGCACGATGAAAAAATATGCTTTCATCGAGAATCCCGACAACTCCGATGAGCTTTGCTATCTCGGACTCGTTTTGGAAAGCTATGACGATTTCAGAATTCGTGATACGGATAACAATTACATCTCCGATATCACCCTTGCCTCCGGCACAACAGGCGTAAATACAAATGGATCTTCCGTTATGGTTGAGGCAGATGGCACATACAACATCTACATTAACAAGACTACGCATGAAGTCAGAATCGTTGTTGTAAGCTAACACCGCATCATCAAAACTCATATACGCATTAAAAAATTATCCCCTTGTCCTTCGGGGCAAGGGGATAAACAAAAAAGACTAACAACATTTGAAGACCAGCACAGTAATTTAACGAATAGCGGTCTTTTAACGATAAAAAGAAAACAGTAGGTCGATACTACCCGTATCAATCTACTGTTCCTTATTTGGCGGAGAGAGAGGGATTCGAACCCTCGTGGGATTGCTCCCAAACTGATTTCGAGTCAGCTGTAAAGCAGGCTCTCTCTGTCCCTCACTGTCCCTAATTTCCGCAAATTTTAGCGAATTAGTGACCGCTTTCTTGCCCCTTCCGAGAAAAATGCACGGCTTTCTCAAGGCCAAAGGGACGGGCGGTCACTATTCAATTATCTAAGTTTTTTCAGATATTCCTCAACATTCAAATATTGGATGTCGTTTGCTACATCA
>JAFXKD010000030.1 GCA_017531925.1 Clostridia bacterium
CTCTCCCACAAGCCTATGATTATCACAACCAATATCGCGCTGTCTGTTATGCAGAAAGCAACCGACCTTGATGATCGGCGCATTTATGACCGCATTTTAGAGGTATGCGTTCCCGTCCTCTTTGACGGCGAGAACTTCCGCAAGGGTAATGCAGCCGAAAATCTCAAAAAAGCGGCTCAAATCCTTAACCTCTGATACTCATATCAGACAAGCATATCCGCATAAAATTGAAATATGACCGTAGCCCATGAAAGGGGGATCCGCTATCGAAATAATCGTCCATTATCCCGAAACACCCGAAAAGCAGGCGTTATTTGACGCTCGTGTGGCAAAGTTCCACGCTGAATATGTGGCGCAGTACATCGAAAAGCTGAATTGCCCCACAGAGCAAAAACTAAAATTGATTGACGCAATCGCACAAACCATTCTTGACGGTTGCGAGGAAGATAAAAAGAAATAACCGCTTCTGATTAACAGAAACAGGCAAGGCAGACACCTTTTTACGGGTGATCTGCCTTGCCTGTTTTTTCTTTAGTCTAACGGCTTATATTCCGTTACCGTTTTTAGATACGTTTCGGGGTCGCCGTTTAGAATAAGGTCGGCATATTCAAGCGGTGCATTGTAGATAAGGTAGTCAAGCTCTGACCGTTCGTACATATTCCGCGCAACCTCGTTCTCAACGGCAATGGTATCAATGGCTATCATACTGCCGTCAGAAAACCGAAGCTCCACGCAGACGGTGTCGAAGTTAAAGGCACAACTAATAAGATTTTTCATTTCCAACCACTCCTTATTTGAAGAAACGTTCCCATGTGCTTTTGAAAATTCGCACTTTGTTCTGTTCCCATTTTTTTAGATTGCCTACATGAACACCGAGCATATCAGCATATTCACGTTGGGTCATATTCAACGCCAATCGTTTTTCGCGTATCTGCTTGCCTTGGTCGTTATACAGGAACATATTAAAATCATCGAGCAATTCCGTTACGGGAACACCGAACAAGGCGGCGAGCTTTTCCATATTCTCCAATGGGTAGTAATCACGCCCGTATTCCTCATAATGGATATAGGTGCTACGGTCAACGCCTATGTAATCCGCAACCTCTCTTTGCAAGAGTGCTTTTCGGTATCTGTACCAACGGAGCTTGTCCGCAATCTCGGTTATCTCTGACGGGTCAGAGAAACGGATATTGAACTTTTCAGATTCTAATAAATGGTGCGGTGCAAGCAACGGGAAACTGTGAATGAACAAGGGAGCAAATTTCACCTCTCCCATAATGTTCTGTACCATCAAATAAGAACTGCTACCCAAACGGCGAAATACGCGCCATTTTTCATCGGAGGGAGCTTGATTTTCACCGTATGCTCCAAAACAAGCCGTTATGATAGGATAGCATTTTGGATGCATCTTGCACCGTAGGTAGCAAATCGCGTTCCGCTCTCGGTCTTAAAGGTATCCACCGCCTTTACAAGTCCTATCGTTCCTATGGAAACGAGATCCTCTGCGTCGCGGTGACTCCCGTAATACTTACGCACTATATGTGAGACAAGGCGCAGATTGTGCAGAATAAGTCTCTCCCTTGCGCTTTCATCCCCCTCCCTTGATTGCAGAAAGGCAGCTCTCTCCTCCTCTGCGGTAAGCGGTGGCGGGAATTTATTGGGTGTTTCTATTCCCAACACCGCGTGGTAGATATGAAATATAAGGCTTAATATCAAGATCAGCATAATATCCTCCGTAAAGAGTTTTTTAAATTCTATGCGGATGATTTTTATTTTTGCTTGTACGAGGGCTTTTTTGACGTAAAAAAAGCTTTTCCCCCTCGCCGGAGGGGGAAAAACATAAAGGAAAAAATATGAGAAGTTACGGGGAGGCGGAGACTGTTTATGATTGTGATATGACCTCCCCGTAAGAGAAAAAAGCGTAGTAATTTGATATTTGGATCAAGCAAACATAATGTCTATCGCGCTTATGAAAGCTCTTCCGATGGCGTGGATCCAATCGTGATAAAATTCGACTACCGAGCTTATCATCTCGCTAAAAGTATCCATCAATCCGGGGGTGACTTTGATGCTTGCTTCCTCGGGCAAGCCCGCATCCTCATCAGCAGCAAAGGCTTGCACACCGAGTGAAGCGAAGAGCGTGAGCACGAGTATCAAGGCAAGTATTATTTTTAAGCTTTTCATTTTTACCTCCTGTGTTTGCTTCCTCAGATCCGGGCGCACACGCGCTCCCAGATCCTTGATTGCATTAAAGATCTTAGATCAAATCAAATAAAGAAAAAGAGAAACGCCGCAGCCGCGGAAAGTCCAAAGTGGAAAAGTGATGAGAGAGCAAGAAAAAATGCTCCTGCGAATGCTAAAAATCCGAGTACGTGTTTCATAGTCTTATCTCCTTGTCTTTATTTTGGTATTATTATTTTACAGCATTTTTTTGCGATTGAACATTACCTAAAAAACAAAATTTTGGCTATGCTTTTTGGCTGAAAAAACAAAAAAAGCATAACCGTTTTCCCTCAAAAACGGTTATGCTGATAAACTGTTTTACAAAAACGCGGCGAAGTTTTCCCTGCTCGCGCCTGTTTTGTCCGTTACGGCAAGCAGTGCCTGCTTTACACCTGCGACTGACATACCGAGCGCTGCGGCTATCTCCTTGTTAGTCATTCCGAACGAGGCGAGCTTCGCTACCTCTCTTTGCTTTGGCGTAAGGGTGGTTATGAGTGTTTTTCCTCTCACTATTCCCGAAAGCCGCGACCAGCCCTCGTTATAGGTCTTATAAAGCTTATTCACCTTTGCCCAAGCCTCCGCGTCAAGGGGGCTGAGGCGGGATTCGATCAGGGGCCCGAGGATGCGGCAATATTCCGCAAGCAGACCGTAAAGACCGTCCGGCAGAGTCAGCTCTATCGCGCGGTCAATGTGATTTATCGCACGCTCACTTTTACCGCAGTTGTGGTATATGGCGGCACAGGTCAGGCGCAGATACGCTTCTGCAATAACCGTTCCGCTCGATTTTGCCCAAGATATGAGTGGCTCGACGGTGTTTGGAAGCATCTGCATAAGAGAGAGTCCCTGCACTCCCTCGAGCTTATACGCGCCCGTTGCTATCGCATAAGCCGTGGCGTAGAGATATTTTGCGTAATAGACCTTTGCCGCGGGCAAAGAGTCGTTTGGCAGCGGCTCAAAGCAGCCTGTTTTGAACCATTCCGGGAAATTATCGACGTTGTAGAGCATTATATCCACCGCGCTTATGGCAAGCAGCATTACGTCGCGGTCCGTATCGCTCTTGGCGGGCGCCTCTGCTATATGTATCTTGGCCTTGCGCCACATCTCGATATCGCCCTTCCAGATCGCGCACATAGCGAGAAGCATTCCCGCGGATATCACCGCGTAAAAGCCCGAATGCTTTGAAAGAAGATAGCTCGCGCTCTCGTAAACCCTGTCTATCTCACCCCTTGAATATGCGACCTCCGCTTCAAATAGTATCCTTGCCTCGTGGTTGTACGAGAGGGATGCACCGATATCGTCCGCCACTCCCGTCTCGCTGTACAGGTCGCTCATATAAAGGAAGGGAGTTTTGCGCGGCAGGGGCATATCCTCCTCAAGACCGAGCCTTCCCTCACGGCTTCTGCCGTCAAGCGGACGCTTCGCATCCTCGGGGATCATCCACGATCTGCCGAATTTTTTTGCGCCCTCTATTCTGCCGCCGGCGCATAGAAGCTGAACGCTCCTTTTCGACAATCCCCATTTATCAGCTATCTTTTCTATGCTTAAAAATCCCATAATAACCTCAAAACACAGTAAATTACGCATAAACGAAAACAATCATTTCGTTTATACGAAAACTATTATACATCGATTTTTGCTTTTTGTCAAGTGGGCGCGAGGAAGCATATAATGTTGAAAAGAAAAATTATCCTTTGGGGGTGTAAGGTGATAGCAATTATGCCGTATAACAGGGAGCGCGCAGTCGAATACGCCAAAAGATGGGCGAGGGGGCGCAATCCTTTGTTTTTTGATTTTACGGGCGGAGGCGGGAACTGCACCAGCTTCGTTTCGCAGTGCCTATGGGCGGGCTCACTGAGTACGGATCCCTCCCAGCCGTTCGGGTGGTATTACGTGAGTGTAAACGATCGCGCGCCCGCCTTTTCGGGTGTGAATGAATTTTACGCATATTTGTGCGGAGTGAACGGATTTCCGCCCGTTAATTCAAGGCGCGGTCCGTTTGCTGTCGAGGTGATGCGCGAGATGGTTCAGATCGGTGACGTGGTTCAGCTTGCGAACAGGAGCGGACGGTTTTATCATACGCTCATAGTGTCGGGCTTTGATCCGAGCTTGAGCGACGGCGGAATTCTCGTTTGCGCAAACTCCGATGACGCGCTTGACCGTCCGCTTTCCACATATAATTATGCTGCGGTGAGATTTTTGCACGTTCTTGGCGTGAATATTGAGGTGGATGGAGCAGATGAGCTTTATACGGGGCTTCTCGACGGGACCGCTCTGCCGCCTGCGAACCTTATTTATTCGCCCGCAGTCGAGTAATTTTGACAAATCTATTGACTTTTTGTAACAAATGTATTAAAATATATTTATCAAAATTACAGAAAGGTGATTATTATGGAAAACAAGATTACTGAAATGTTTGAGAATCTTCCCCTTTGGGCTAAGATCCTTCTTCTTGTGTTTGCAGGAACTCTCATCTCTCCCGTTTACAGAATTCTCAAATATCTTGAGACCAAGAACGTGACTACTCTTGTTGTTGGTATCGTTTGCCTTGTAACAGGCTGTGGCAATGTTGTTCTTGCTATTATCGATATCATTACAGAGATCACAAAGGGCAGAATCACAGTTCTTGCTAACTAATACGGACAATTAAAAAGCAGCGGCATGAGAGCATTTTGCTTGATGCCGCTGTTTTTTGCTTTGCACTATGCTCGCACCCGCTTTGTGCTATGTTCGCACTCGCTCCGCGCTGATATTTTCCCCCGCTTTTTTGAAAAGCGGGCGCCCGCCGCGCAGGCGAATACGCCCGTTTTCTTTTTGTTAGCTTTTTCTTTTGGGGCTACTTTTCCAAAAGAAAAAGCGGCTAAAGAGTTTTGGTATTAAAAGTTAGTGGATTGGGATTGTCGCTTTTTGAAAAAAGCTCCGCAAAAACTTTAATCGCTTGGTTTGAGCGTGAGTTGTGTACCGCGCGACGCCGTTGGGCGTCATCCTCGAACGAAGCGCAAGCGAAGTGAAGGATCTTGCGCGGAGCACAGACTAAATCTGCACAAATTTTCGATAAAACACGGGTGTTTTATCGGTTTTGAAGCATCAATGCCGCCCTTACGTACAAGCACGACGGTCGGTATTGCTCCTTCAAAACTACGAAAAATCAAATTTGGGATTTGATTTTTCTAAAATTTGTTTTGTGGGTGCGTAGCCGTGGGGATTGCGGTGGGCGGATGTTTGCTCGGGTGCACGGAGTGCCCCCCTACACAAGTTAGTGCGTAGCCGTTTTGCGTTTTATATGGCTATTCACGCGGTAGCAAATTATAGTTTTTCGAGGTGCCTGCGTTTTTATGAAAACTATAGGCAAAATCGCGTTTTTGCAAAGCAAAATGGAGTCGTAAGACGACAAGCGTTTTGCTGGGCGCGCCACTCAAACTTTACATATACACCGAATTACACGCGCGGCGTTGTTGTGACGCGAGGCGCGGTGCAACACAATTTGCGCGGA
>JAFXKD010000031.1 GCA_017531925.1 Clostridia bacterium
TGTTTGTGCTTAGGGTTCTCACAGATTACCATGATTTTACCTTTTCTCTTGATGATCTTGCACTTGTCGCAGATCTTCTTTACGGATGGTTTAACTTTCATTGTACTACCATTCCTTTCTCTATTATGGTTTTATTGGTTTTTTATGAGTCACCCAACGGCGCTCGTTATTTTATTTAATCGCCGTCAGCTTATTTTTTTATCAATTATTTTGCTCTCCAGGTGATGCGGCCCTTATTGAGGTCGTAAACCGATACCTCGATAGTTACCTTATCACCGGGCAAAATTCTGATATAATTCATTCTGAGCTTGCCCGAGATATGAGCGTTAACTATGTGCCCATTGGGAAGCTGCACCTTGAAGGTCGCGTTGGGGAGAGCCTCAACGACCGTGCCTTCAAATTCGATTACATCGTCTTTAGCCAAGATCTTTTCCTCCTGAAATATTTGCTAAGCTTTAAAAATCTTTATCAATCAGTGTTAGTATCTGAACTCCCTCGGGAGTTACCGCAACAGTATTCTCATAATGAGCCGAGAGGCTTCCGTCAGCGGTCTTCACCGTCCAGCCGTCAGGCAACATAATGACCTTTTCCGTGCCCATATTTATCATGGGCTCGATAGCGATAGTCATTCCGTTGCAAAGGCGAACACCGCGCCCTGCCGTGCCGTAGTTCGGAACATCGGGCTCCTCGTGGACGTTGCGTCCTATTCCGTGTCCGATAAATTCTCTTACTACGCCATAGCCGTAGGGCTTTACCGATCCTGAGATCGCGGAGCCGATATCGCCTATGCGATTACCAGCAACCGCCATACTTGCGCCCGCGAAGAAGCTATCCCTCGTAGCCTTTATAAGCTGCAGGGCTTCCTCACTCACCTTTCCAACGGGAATGGTGCGCGCGCTGTCTCCGTGATAGCCGCCTATAAAGGCGCCCACGTCGATCTTCACGATATCTCCCTCCTGTAAAAATCTCTTTGCAGAGGGTATTCCGTGAATTACCTCGTCGTTAATACTGATGCAGGCTGACCCGGGAAATCCGTGGTAGCCAAGGAAAGAGGGCTTCGCACCGCATTTCTCGATATAAGCTCTTATCGCGTCGTCGAGCTGCTTTGTGCTTATGCCGGGTCGGACGAGCTCACGGGCTACGAGCAAAGTCTCACCCGTGATACGTCCTGCCTCTTTCATTGCATTGAGTTGCATTGAATTTTTGACTTGGATCATACTGCTTAAACCTCTGAAAGAGCCTCAAACACCAAAGCGGTCGTTTCGTCAACGCTCGCCTCGCTGCTCACGCACTTAAGAAGTCCTCTTTCCTCGTAAAAGGATTTGAGGGGCTCCGTCTGCTCGTGAAAGACCTCAAGTCTGCTTTTTACTGTTTCGGGCGCGTCATCGCTTCTGATATAGAGCGGTGCGCCGCATTTGTCGCAAATATTTTCCGTCCTGGGCTTCATATGCTCAACGTGGTACGATGCACCGCATTTTGAGCAGAGTCTGCGTCCGGTCATTCTTTCGATTATCACCTCGTCCGCTATCTCAAGAGAGAGAACGCAATCAATATGCACTCCCATCTCCTCAAGGGCTATCGCCTGGGATATTGAACGGGGGAAGCCGTCAAGAATAAAGCCTTTTTCGCAAGCCTTGGAGGAAAGTGTTTCCTTGATTATGGCGATAACAACCTCATCGGGAACGAACTGTCCCGCGTCTATAAGCGCCTTCGCCTGTTCGCCAAGCTCAGTGCCGGATTTTATCGCCGCGCGGAGAATCTGACCGGTGGATACCGCCGGTATTCCCCACTTCGCTGATATTTTTTCGGATTGTGTGCCCTTACCCGCACCGGGAGCGCCCATCAAAATTAAATTCATAAGAATTCCTCCGCAAATAAACTCAGTCGAATAATTAATCAAGGAATCCTTTGTAGTTACGCATTGTGATCTGTGCTTCGATATCTCTGAACGTTTCGATTGCAACACCTACAACGATGAGCAACGAAGAGCCTCCAAATGCAAGCGATGCAAACGTTCCGCCGGAGATGATATTAGCTACCATGGGAAGTCCTGCAACGATGATAAGGAAGAATGCGCCTATCAAAGTGATACGGTTAAGAATCTTTGTAATATATTCAGCGGTGGGTCTGCCCGTACGGATGCCGGGAACGGAGCCGCCGTTGTTCTTGATGTTGTTTGCAACTTCCATAGGATTGAAGGAGATCAAAACATAGAAGTATGCGAAAGCAACGATGAGAACTACGTAAAGGATTACGTAGATCCAGGAGTTGGGACCAAGCCACTTATCAACAAACTTATAGAAGCCGCTGTCCTGATCAAAGAACGTTGCGATAGTCGCGGGAACGGAAACTATGGAGCTTGCGAAGATGATGGGCATAACGCCTGTCATATTAAGCTTGATGGGAAGGTGAGTTCCCTGTCCTCCGTACATTTTACGGCCAACTACTCTCTTAGCGTACTGGATGGGAATTCTTCTCTCTGAGTGTGTAACCCAAACTACGAGAAGCACCATACCGATGGATACTGCTACGGAGATAACGCCGAGGAGGATACCAACGATAAGACCGTTGTCATTGTAAGCAACCATCTGCCACATAGAAGCAATGAGATTGGGGAGACGGCTGATGATATTGAAGAACAATATCATAGAGATACCGTTACCGATGCCCTTTGCGTCTATAAGCTCAGCGAGCCACATGATGATAGCAGCGCCGGCTACGTAGGAAGCGATTACAACGAGTGTATTTACTGTGCCGGCAAAGCCGTTGGACGCCCACATACCCTTCCAGGTGATGTACTCTGTGTTGAGCCAGCTATTATTTGCAAGAAGAGCTGTATATCCGTAAGCTGTTACGAGCGCGATGCCCACGGTTACGAAACGGGTATATTTCTTGATCTTCTTCTGTCCCTCTTCTCCGTCCTTTGCGAGCTTACCGAGACTGTCGGGGAACGCAACCGTGAGAAGCTGGATAACGATGGATGAAGTGATGTAGGGTGATACGGAAAGGGCAAAGAAGGTTGCCTGCGCCATAGCGCCACCGGAAAGGATACTCATATAACCGAATATCGTTCCGCCGTATGCTTCGTTAAAGCTATCAAGGATACCCTCGATTACGTAGGGCACTGGAATAGCAGAGCCGATACGGTATAAGAGAATTATAAGCAATGTGAAGAGGATCTTGTTCTGGATTTCTTCAATCTTCCAAGCGTTCTTCAGTGTCTTAAACATCTTATACCACCTCTGTCTTTCCGCCTGCTGCTTCTATCTTTTCTTTAGCTGTCGCGGAAAAGATGTTTGCCTGTACAGTTAATTTCTTTGTAAGCTCGCCGTTACCGAGAACCTTAACACCGTCAAGAGTCTTGCGGATGATTCTCTTTTCAAGGAGAGCCTCTGTGTTAACAACTGCGCCGTCCTCGAAAACGTTAAGCGCGCTTACGTTTACGATAGCGTAGTTAGTAGCGAATTTGTTGTGGAAGCCTCTCTTGGGAAGCTTTCTGTAAAGCGGGATCTGTCCGCCCTCAAATCCGGGTCTTACACCGCCGCCGGAGCGAGCGTTCTGACCCTTATGTCCCTTACCTGCAGTCTTACCGTTACCGGAAGCAGGGCCACGGCCCTTTCTGTAAACGCTTCTGGTGGAACCTGCAGCGGGTGAAAGTTCATGAAGTTTCATTTTCGTTTCCTCCTTATACGTTTTCAACCTTAACAAGGTGGGAAATCACTTTGATCTTACCTGCCAAAACAGCGTTGTCCTCGTGAACGATAAAGTTACCGATCTTGTGAAGACCGAGAGACGCTGCGGTAGCCTTCTGATTGGGAAGTGCTCCGATAAGGCTCTTTACGAGTGTTACTTTTTTCATCGTTCTACTCCTCCTTAGCCTTCTACCTGTTCAACGCTGATTTCGCGAACCTTCGCTACTTCTTCAGCAGTACGAAGAGCCTTAAGACCCTCCATAGTTGCCTTTACAACGTTTGTGGGGTTGTTGGAGCGCAAGCACTTAGCACGGATATTCTTAATGCCTGCAAGCTCAAGTACCATTCTTACCTTACCGCCAGCGATGATACCGGTACCGGGAGCAGCGGGCTTAAGAAGCACCTTACCTGCACCGAATTCACCTGTGATCTCGTGGGGGATCGTAGTACCCTTAAGGGAAACTTCAATCATATTCTTCTTTGCATCCTCGATACCCTTGCGGATCGCTTCAGGTACTTCGGCTGCCTTACCAAGTCCAACACCTACGTGTCCGTTTTCGTCACCTACTACCATAAGTGCCGCAAAACGAGCGATACGTCCACCTTTAACGGTCTTGGAAACACGGTTCAACGCAACGAGCTGCTCTCTGAGATCAA
>JAFXKD010000004.1 GCA_017531925.1 Clostridia bacterium
AGATTACCATGATTTTACCTTTTCTCTTGATAATCTTGCACTTCTCGCATATTTTCTTTACGGAAGGTTTCACTTTCATATTATTACTGCCTCCATATCAGTTAGCATTGTTTATTTGGAACGATAGGTTATTCTGCCCTGAGTAAGGTCATAGATCGAAACTTCAACCGTAACCTTATCTCCCGGATATATCTTTATATAATGCATACGCATTTTCCCGGATATATGGGCGGTAACCATATGACCGTTGTTAAGTTTGACTCTGAAGACCGTGTTGGGAAGCAACTCCGTAACCACGCCTTCAAATTCAATAACGTCGTCTTTAACCAGAACTATTCCTCCTTGTTATCGTGCGACTCTTTGTATTCGTTGATGATTTCGCGGATCACGCGGTTTGTCATCTTATCTTCATCGAGCCGCGGCGCATCTGCAATTAATCGTATGTGTTTAAGCTTTTTGCGTTTTGGGGTTACGACCTTACGCAGCCTGCCGTCCGCTAAAAGCGCAAATCCGTCTTCGGACACGCCAATAACGAAAGCATACATACCGCGGTCTCGCCCTGCAACAGACTCAACCATACTGCATAAATGACTATCCATAATTCTTTTGAATTTAACCTCAATTCTCGTCGGTCAGTATAACGGGTCCGTTTTCGGTTATCGCTATGGTGTTTTCATAGTGAGAAGAAAGCTTGCCGTCTATTGTTACGACCGTCCAGTTGTTTGAAAGGGTCTTTACCAAGTGAGTGCCCATATTTATCATAGGCTCTATTGCCAAAGTCATCCCTTCACAAAGCCGCGGTCCCCTGCCCGCCTTACCGAAATTCGGTACTTCGGGATCTTCGTGAAGCGCGGTTCCGATTCCGTGTCCCACAAAATCGCGGACAACGGAATAACCATAGGGAATTACGTGCTGTTCAACAGCGTGTGAGATATCGCCGATACGGTTGCCGGGCACAGCCAGCTCGATAGCCTTGAAAAAGCTTTCCTTGGTTACCTTAATAAGCTGTTCTGCTTCGGGACTTGCGCTGCCTACAACATAGGTACAAGCACAATCCCCGTGGTAGCCTTTATAAAAGGCACCGACGTCTACCTTGACGATATCACCGTTTCTCAATTCTCTGTCTGACGGAATACCGTGGATGACCTCTTCATTGACGCTTATACACGCCGATGCGGGAAATCCGCCGTATCCAAGAAAAGAAGGGTGAGCTCCGTGCGAACGGATAATAGCTTTGACTTTGCTGTCAATATATCGGGTAGTTACACCCTCTTTGATATATTCGCCTGCCGTCGCACGGGCGATCGCCGCAATTCTGCCTGCATCGCGCATCCGCGCGATTTCGGCTTTTGTCTTTACAGTTATCATATGCAAAGCGCTTGCTTTACGAGACGAGTGGTTTCCTCTACGCCTTCCTGGGTTTCAATACTCTTAACGAGTCCCTTTTCGGTGTAGTACGCAAGTACCGGTTCGGTTTCTGCGTGGTAGGTTTCCAAACGGCTCTTTACAACTTCGGGAGCATCGTCCTTACGGATTATAAGGTCTGCACCGCACTTATCACAGGTTTTGTTATCCTTGGTAGGATTGTAAACCAAGTGGTAGGAAGCGCCGCAAACGCCGCAGAGACGTCTTCCGCTGAGTCGTTCAACGATTTTCTCATCGGATGCAACGATGGAAATTACGGTATCTATCTTCTGTCCCATTGCGTCAAGCGCTTCAGCCTGAGCTACGGTGCGGGGAAAACCGTCAAGAATGTAGCCATTCTTGCAGTCGTCCTGCGCAAGACGATCACGTATGATACCGATAACGACCTCGTCGGGTACCAGGCTGCCGGATTCCATAGCGGATTTGGCAGCCAGTCCCATAGGAGTTTCGTTCTTTACCGCTTCTCTCAAAGCGGCTCCCGTGGAAATAGTGGGAATATTAAGGCAGGTACATATAATTTCTGCCTGAGTGCCCTTGCCGGCACCGGGAGGGCCAAAGAATATTATATTCATTAAAATCTCCCTATTAATCTTCCAGGAAGCCCTTATAATGACGCATTGTGATCTGGCTTTCAAGGCTGCGGGTAGTTTCGATAGCTACACCGACAACGATGATGATGGACGTTCCGCCAAGAGTGAAGTTGGTGAACGCGGGTACGCCGGTCCAAGCGAGCATTATGGGAAGGATTACCAGGATAGCCAATGCAATTGCGCCCATAAGGGTTACTCTGTCGAGTACCTTCTTGATATATGCCGCAGTAGGTTCGCCGGGACGGTAGCCCATAATGGTGCCGCCGTTCTTCTTAAGGTTGTTAGCAACCTCAACGGGATCGAATATTGTGGATATATAGAAGTATGCAAATGCAATAATCAGAATAAAGTAAATGAATGCGTATATCGCACCGCCGGGAAGCACGCCGGGGCTAAACCAGTTGTTGAAGAATTCGCTCTTCTGCCAAGAAGGAATAAACTGAGCCAGCGTTGCGGGGATGGATACGATTGCCTGAGCAAAAATTACGGGAAGTACGCCTGCCATCATAACCTTGATAGGAAGATTTGTGTTCATACCGCCGTAAACTTTTCTGCCTACGGTACGCTTAGCATACTGAACGGGAAGTCTTCTTTCTGCCTCGTTGATAACAACTACGAAAACGATGGTTGCAAGCATGAGGATGAGAAGGATTACCATCCAAGGAATCTGGGAGAAATCCCAAGTTCCGTTGTAGTGGATCATAGCCCACATTCTGGTGAATGTGCCGGGGAAGCTTGCGACGATGTTTACGAACAGGAGAATGGATATACCGTTTCCTATTCCATTTTCATCGATCTTTTCACCCAGCCACATAACCATCATAGCACCTGCGGTGTATGCGGCAACGATAACTACTGCTGCGGGCCATTCCTTATTGGTAAGAGCGCCCAGGCTCTTCATGGTAAGATAATAACCGATTGCAGTGATTATTGCCAGACCGATGGTGGTATAACGGGTAATCTTGTTTATCTTCTTCTGTCCTTCGGGACCGCTCTTGGAAAGCTCGCCGAGCTTAGGAAAAGCAACGCCCAAAAGCTGAATAACGATGGATGCGGTAATGTAAGGTGAGATGCTGAGTGCGAACAGATTACCTTTTGCAAAGGCATCACCGCTCAACATATTGAAGTAGCCGAAAAGGGATCCCTGCATAGTGGAAGAACTAAACAGCTGATCGAGTGCTTCTGCGCTGAAGAAAGGTACGGGAACCGCACTACCCAGACGGAACAGAAGGATAATGCCCAGCGTAAAGAGTATCTTCTTGCGGATATCAGCTACCTTCCAAGCGTTCTTTAATACACTTAACATTATTCCACCTCAGCCTTTCCGCCTGCGGCTTCGATCTTCTCCTTAGCCGAAGCAGAGAAAGCTGCAGCTTTCACGGTAAGAGCCTTAGTAAGTTCGCCGTTGCCGAGAACTTTGAGTCCGTCGAACTCGTTCTTAACAACACCCTCTGCGAGAAGTACGCCGAGGTCTACTACGGCACCGTTTTCAAACTGGTTGAGTTGTTCAAGATTTACGTTAACATACTTGGTTGCGAAATGGTTTTTAAAACCTCTCTTGGGAAGTTTACGGTAGATAGGAAGCTGGCCGCCTTCGAAACCGGGTCTTACACCGCCGCCGGTGCGGGCGTTCTGACCCTTGTGGCCCTTGCCTGCTGTCTTACCGTTACCGCTGCCTGCGCCTCTGCCTTTTCTGAAACGGGCTTTAACTGCGCCGGTTGCGGGGGAAAGTTCGTGAAGCTTCATATTTGTATCCTCCCTTTTATTACTCAGCATCCTCAACGGAGATCAGGTGAGAGATCACGTTGATCTTGCCGTCGATGAGAGGATTTCTCTCGGCTACCTTGAAATCGCCGATCTTGTTAAGACCGAGGGATTTTGCGGTAAGGATCTGGTTCTTTTTGTGGCCGATGAGGCTTCTGGTGAGAGTTATCTTTACTTTTGCCATCTTCGTGTCCTCCTTATTTAACAGCTTCAACAGGAATGCCGCGCTTTGCTGCTACCTGTTCAACAGTGCTGAGAGAAGTAAGAGCATTGAAGGTTGCCTTGACAACGTTCACCGGATTGTTGGAACGAAGCGATTTACCGCGGATATCGTGGATACCGGCGATATCGAGAACTGCACGCATCGTACCGCCTGCGATGATACCGGTACCGGGTGCTGCGGGCTTGAGAAGAACTCTGCCTGCGCCGTACTCACCGATGATCTCGTGAGGGATGGTAGTGCCGTTGAGAGAAACCTCTACAACGTTTTTCTTTGCAGATTCAAGTGCTTTCTTTATAGCATCGGGTACTTCGGCTGCTTTGCCGATACCGTAGCCGATATGACCCTGACCGTCGCCTACAACAACCAGTGCGGAAAATCTTGCGATACGACCGCCCTTTACGGTTTTGCTTACGCGCTTGGTATTAATAAGGGTCTCTTTGAATTCGATGTTAGAGTAATCAACTTTTTTAGCCATCTTATCCTCCTAAAACTTCAAACCGGCTTCGCGTGCCGC
>JAFXKD010000032.1 GCA_017531925.1 Clostridia bacterium
GAGGGGGACCACGAAGTGGTGGTGGGAGAGTTTTAAAGTAAAAGTAACTTTCCTTACCATCTCTCCCCCACCCGCTAACGCGGGAGCCCCCTCGTCAGAGGGAGCCAAGGTTTATACCCACCGCAATCCCCACGGCTACACACCACACAAACAAATTTTAGAAAAATCAAATCCCAATTTGATTTTTCGTAGTTTTGAAGGAGCAATACCGACCGTCGTGCTTGCACGTAAGGGCGGGATTGATGCTTCAAAACCGCCAATTCGCACGCGAATGGGCGAAAATTTGTGCGGACTCAGCACCAACCCAAGCGACTGTTTTGCCCCGCTTTTTCAAAAGCGGGAGCCCAAGCAGCTTGAGCGGTTTATAATCTCACTAACTTTTCATACCAAAACCATTTAGCCGCTTTTTCTTTGACCAAGCAGGCACAAAGAAAAAGCTAACAAAAAGAAATGCCGTATTCGCCTGCGCGGCGAGCGGTCGCTTTTGAAAAAGCGACGGAAAACATCAGCGCGGAGCGCGGGTGTGTGCGAACATAGTGCGAAGCCGCGCGCATATTGTTGGCGATATCCGTCCACAATATCAAAAAAACGGGAGGCAAAATGAAGATCTTAATGCTCGCGGACTCGCTCGACACAGGCGGTGCGGAAACCCATATCTCCACGCTCGCAACCGAGCTTCACGGAAGATCCCCTCGCGCATTTTTCGGCGCATCTCGGGGCGGGGAAAATGTCCCTTTTTCAACAAATATCAGTGAAAAGCCCCTTGAAATAATCCTCGCATCCGCGGGCGGTAAAATCGCGCAAAGCCTTGTAGATCAAGGCTTCAAACACATTTTATTGCCCACCCCCTCGCGCTCGCTCCTATGCCTTTTCAAAACTTTTCGCATAATAGAGCGGGAGCGCCCAAGCATCGTCCACGCACACACCAGAAGGACGGCTCTCGCGGCGTTTTTGCCCTGCAAAATTTTCGGGATCCCGCTCGCCGTCACCTTTCACGCGCGCTTTTCAATGAGCTTTCCAAAAAGGCTCCTCACCGTCGCAGGAGACGTGAGCGCGGCGGTCAGCGAGGACATCCGCGAGCATATCGAAAGGGAGCTGAAGATACCCAAAAATCGCATAAAAATCACAAAAAACGGAGTAAAGATCCCCGAAAAAACGCAAATCTCAAGCAAAAATCATCATAAAATCGTGTTCGTCAGCAGGCTCGACGCGGATTGCTCCCTCGGGGCGGATCTGCTCTGCTCGATCACACCAAGGCTTGCGCAAAAATATCCGGACATCGAAATAATCCTGGTCGGCGGCGGGGAAGAATACCCGAGGATCGCGCAAAAATGCAGGGAGATCAACCAAAAACTCAACCGCGAGTTGATAATCTCAGTCGGCGCGCAGACAAACGTGGAAAAATACCTTCGCGGAGCGTCACTTTTCGTGGGCGTTTCAAGGGCGGCGCTCGAAGCGATGGCGCAGGGCTTACCCGTGATCTTGCTAGGAAACGAGGGCTTCCTCGGTCTGCTCGACGAGGAAAATCTCCCCCTTGCCGAGCGAACGAATTTCACCTGCCGCGGCTTTGGTAGGGAAGTCGATGCCGACGTTCTTTTTGCGGAAATACAAGCATTTTTCTCACTTGATGACGCGGAAAAAACGAGAATTTCCACCCTTTGCAGAGATACTGTAAAAAAAGATTACAGCGCACATAAAATGGCGCAGGACACCCTTTTGACTTACGCCCCTCTTTTCTCCGCGCTGCCGCAAAAAAATCTTGACAGTTGACAGTATATATATTATAATTATTCTGAATAATAATATATTTTTATAGAAAAGGTGACATAGAATAAAATGGTTGAGCTTTTATCCCCCGCGGGGAATTTTGAAAAAATGAAGTCCGCCCTGCTTTACGGCGCGGACGCGGTATATCTTGCAGGAAACGTTTTCGGTATGAGAAGTGCCGCGGACAATTTCACGAACGATGAGCTTCACGAGGCGGTCGAATACGCGCACGCAAGAGGCAAAAAGGTGTATCTGACTGTGAATACAATGCCCCACGAGCACGAATACAGCGTGCTTCGTGAATACCTTAGCGCGCTCTCCGATTGCCCGATAGATGCGATGATCGTCGCAGATCTCGGTGTGCTTGCGACGATAAAGGAAATATTGCCCGAAATGGAGATCCACGTTTCAACGCAGGCATCCATCGTCAGCGTAGCGGCGGCTAAGGCGTATATCGCGCTCGGCGCGAAAAGGCTCGTGCTTGCGCGTGAGCTGACCCTTGGCGAGATCAAGAAGATCAGAGCGGGAATTCCCGACGATATCGAGCTTGAAGCCTTCGTCCACGGATCGATGTGCGTATCCTACAGCGGCAGATGTATGCTCTCCCACCACGTTACGGGCAGAGATGCAAACCGTGGCGCGTGCGCTCAACCCTGCAGATGGAATTTTACACTCGTTGAGGAAAAGCGCCCCGAAATGCCCCTTCCCATCGAACAGAACGAGCACGGCACGTTTATAATGTCCTCAAAGGATATGTGTACTATCGAGCATATCCCGGAGCTGATTGAAGCGGGCATCAAGTCCTTCAAGATCGAGGGCAGAATGAAGAGCGCATACTACACCGCGGTGGTGACAAATGCGTACAGAATGGCTATCGACAGCTATTACAAGGATAAAGAAAATTATAAATTCGACCCCCTCTGGATGCGCGAACTTGAATCAGTAAGCCATAGGGAATATTGCACGGGGTTTTATTTTGATGACCCGATCGAGAACGCCCAGCTCGCTTCAAATACGGGCTACATACGTGAAAAAGCGTATTTTGCCATCGCCTGTGAGATGAACGAGCAGGAGGCAGAAGCGCAGAGCCGCCTTAACGAGAGCGCAGAGGGCGGAAAATATTACCTATTTATGCAGAAGAATAAATGTAAAGTGGGCGACGCGGCTGAGATCATCTCCCCGAACGCAACGGGCAGAGCGCTTGAGATCACGGATCTGCGCGACGCGGACGGAAACAGCATCGAAAGCGCCCCCCACCCCTTTATGCACTTCTTCGTAAAGGTGCCCTTCGAGGTCAAAACAGGAGATATCCTCCGAGCAGGGGAATGATAAATGCAAAATGCAAAGTGCAAAATTGACGGACACACACCTACTTGTGTAGGGGGCACTCCATATGCGCCAGCTCCGTAATAAAACTAATTTTGTAGGGGTCGACGGTCTCGCCTGCGGTAGGGGTTCCCCGAAGTGAGCAACGCGAGCTTTGGGGGTTCGCGTGGGCTCGGTCCACTCGCGTTCTAACAGTCCCCCGGACTGTTATTCATTACGCTCGTGCCGCTTCGCTAC
>JAFXKD010000033.1 GCA_017531925.1 Clostridia bacterium
AGTGATTTCAATACTTACTACAACCATCTTCGCAAGGACGGACTGTCGGGTAAAACTGCTCTCAATCACCACAGGGTGATGCATCTTGCCTTGAAGCACGCTGTTAAGCGCGGAATCATTCCGTACAACCCCTCGGATCAGGCAGATCCGCCAAAAGCGGAAAAGCACGTGGGCGAGTATTACAACGCGCAGGAACTGAAAAAGCTGCTCTCGGCACTTAAGGACGATCCGCTTCGCGTTCCCGTGATCATTGCGATATATTGCGGGCTGCGAAGAAGCGAAATCCTTGGAATCAAGTGGTCGGCGATTGACTTTGAAAACAAGGTGATTCGTATTCGCCACAAGATCATCGAGGATGACACCACGGGTGTGAAAAAGATAGTCGGTATTGACATACTTAAAACCGATTCATCTTACCGCACGATGCCCCTGCTTCCCGAAATTGAGGAAGAGTTGTTGCGTGAGCGCGAAAGGCAGATTGAAAGAAAAGGAAAGCTTCGTTCCGCTTACTCGCGAAAATGGGAGGACTACGTTTGTGTTGACGCGATGGGTGAGATCATCAAGCCGCAGTATTTTACCGAGCATTTCAAGGTAATACTCAGGCAGAACGACTTGAAGGAGATCCGTCTCCACGATCTTCGCCATTCGTGCGCGAGCTTGCTCGTGGCAAATGACGAGGATATGAAGCTCGTCCAGAATTATCTTGGGCACAGCACCATCTCGATCACCGCCGACACGTATTCACATCTTGAGTACAAGAGCAAGGAAAAGAGCGCCCGAAAGATAAGCCGAGCGCTGAGTGATTAAGATTGATTTTGCCGCTTTCTTGCATCTTCTTGCATTTTTCTTGCACTTTTCGGGAAAGGCAAAAATGCAAAAGTGGTGAAAAAACTCCGAAAATCGCTCAAAATAACAAAAAAGTGGGACTAAATCGTTAAATTTGGTCCCAAATGTGGCGGAGGATGGGGGATTCGAACCCTCGTGCCCGTAAAGGCAAACGGTTTTCAAGACCGCCTCGTTATGACCACTTCGATAATCCTCCGTGCTATTTAATTCAATTATTCCGTCGTGCAAAATGCAAGAAAAATGCAAGACGGGTGCTCGCAAAAGTGCGAGTTAAAATGTCGTAATCCCAATAAAATCAAGGGGTTAGAGAATATCTCGGTGACAGAGCCGACCGTTTTTCAAGACCGCCTCGTTATGACCACTTCGATAATCCTCCGTGTATTTTCACGGAGAGATTTGAGGAGTGGCTCGGTTGCCCTCGGCAAGCGAATCCACTGCGCGATTCATCGGCGAAGCCGATCTAATCCTCCGTGTATTTCGTCGCATCTTACGACCCTAATATATTACCATATTTTCGTTTGCTTGTCAAGAGATTTTTCAAATTATGGCGCAAATATTATATAGCTTTGGCAATTCTCTGTATTTTGGGGCGCAAGATCCGATGCGTATGCAAAATCAATCAATCTGCATCTTGAAAAGCGGACTATCCTTTGGTAAAATATATTTACACCAATATCAAGGAGGTATTTATGGATTATCAAGCGACAGGAAATTATTATGTTTTGGGGCATGTAAAGGTCATCACGGGATTATCCGAAAGAACCCTGCGAAGCTACATTTCTCTCGGGCTTCTGAAGGGAGAAAAGATCAACGGAATGTGGCACTTTACCGAGGAGCAGTTGGGCGATTTTTTGGCAAATCCGTCCGTCAGACCAAGCATTTTGGCAAAAAAGCACGCAATTATATGGGATTTTTTAGCCGATTCAAAGAAAAAAGAAGAGGAATGCTGCATCATTTGGGACATTCCGCGCGGCGATGCCAAACGCGTGGCGGAATTTTTCTGCTATGAGATAAGCGAGGGCGGATACAAGGGAATCAATTTTTCCTTTGATGCTCATAAAAACGAAACTCCCCGTGTTATTCTGAGAGGCAAAACGGACGACGTGCTGCTTATCATAAGCAAATACAAGGAGCTAAAAAAATGAACCTTGCAAAATAAGTTGATAAGTGATATAATACTATCAACAACACAAAGAAAAGAGCGAATAAAATGTTAAACTCGATCAAAGCAAAAATACTCTTTGGAAAGCTGCTTAGCAGACCCGATATAAATAAGGCTTATAAAATGGTAGGACCTGAGGATTCGTGGTACAATACCATCAAAAAGGTGCACGAAAGTCTTGCGGAAATTCAAATGCTACCGCACGAAACATGGCAGATCACAAGCAAGGACGGCTTATGCTTGAAAGCAATATACTACCCTCACGATGATGCAAGGGCAACCGTTATATTCGTTCACGGATTCGGAAGTCACGCAGAACGAGAGTGGGCTTTTCCGGGACTTTTCTACCACTCACTTGGATTTAATGTTCTTATTCCCTATCAGCGCGCTCACGGCCCGAGTGAGGGCAAACGAATTACCTTCGGCGCGCTTGAGCATATCGATATGATGGATTGGGTAAGCAAAGTCAACAAGCTCACGCCCTCTAAAGGTATAGTGATCCACGGACTAAGCATGGGCGGCGGCATTGCGCTTCAGCTTTCGGACAAGGAAATGAAAAACGTTGCGTGCATTATTTCCGATGCTCCAACTAAAAGCATCGAATCCTTTTTTGTGAACGTTTCCCGCGAGGTCTTTAATAGAAAGGGCGATAAGGTCTGCGAGCGTGCGCTTGCAGATTTCAAAAAGCAAACCGGTGCCGATGTCCGTGATTTTGACTGCACCGAGATCATAAAAAGAAGCAAATATCCCGTTCTTTTATCCGCGGGCAGTATGGAAGGGCTTGAGGAACTGTTTGAAGAGTTAAAAAGAAATAATCCACAGCCCACTGAGATCATTATACTTGATGGTTGCAATCACGGCAACGGTATGTATAAGCAAACGGAAGCTTATCAAGAAAAGATCAAGGAATTCATAGCAAAATACATCTAAACCTATATCCACCCGCTTGGGTGGATATTATTTTTCCCTTCCCTCTCTAAAGCCCCCCACCTCAACAAAAATTTACTTGCAAAAGTCAAAAAAATCTGCTATACTTATCAAAAAATAAGCCGTGTTCATAAAAAACGCGGTATTTTTATCAAAAGCAGTGCTTTTTAGCGCAAATTTACGTTGGAGAAATCAACTATGAAGCTATATAATATCGATTACGGCAAAGCCGCAAGGATCCCGTCCACTCCTCACAAAAAGCCAAAAAAACCAAATCTTTTCTGGCGCTCGCTCGGATGGGCGCTCTCCGCCCCCGAGTTAAAGAAGCTTGGCTTCACCCTCACGACCGAGGGAATGGAAAAGCTCTCAAAGGAAGAGCCCATCCTCATATTTATGAATCACTCCTGCTTTCTTGACTATAAAATAACTATGCACGCATTTACAGGACGCAAGGTAAATATCGTCACCACCTTCGATGCCTTTATCGGTAGAGAGTGGCCAATGCGTGGTATCGGATGCTTCCCTACCCGCAAATTCACCACCGATTTCACACTCATCCGCGATATAAAATATTGCTTGAAGGAGCTTGGAACGAGCGTGCTTATGTTTCCTGAGGCGGATTATTCCTATTCGGGCAAGCCTCATATCGTGCCCGAAAGCGCGGCGGGGCTCATAAAAATGATGGGTGTTCCCTTCTGTATGCTGAAAACGAGCGGTGCTTTTGCTCAGAGTCCCATCTACGGCCACGAGCATAAGCGAAAAGCCAAGGTCAGCGCGCATCTTTCCTACGTACTCACACCCGAGCAGATAAAGAATATGAGCGTTGAGGAGATCAACGCGGTGGTTCAGAAGTGCTTTGAATACGACCACTTCCGATATCAGCAGGAAAACGGAATCATCATCGACGACAAGGACCGCGCAAGAGGCTTGCACAAGATCCTCTACAAATGCCCCAATTGTAAGGCGGAGGGTAAAACTCTCGGCGAGGGCACGCGCATCAGCTGTACCTCCTGCAAAAAGAGCTGGGAGCTTACCGAGCTTGGATTTCTCGAGGCAGAGAGCGGCGAGACCGAGTTTGCGCACATCCCCGATTGGTACGAGTGGCAGCGCGAGTGCGTAAGGGAGGAGCTGCTAAGCGGAGAATACGGCTTCGACGTCCCCGTAAATATCCATATGATGAAGGACACCAAGGGGCTTTACGGCGTGGGCAAAGGAAGGCTCACGCACGATATCAACGGCGCCCACCTTACGGGCTGCGACGGAAGGCTCGATTTTTATAAAAAATCCCTCTCAATGTACGCCATAGGAGCGGCTCTCTATTGGTACGGCGTCGGCGACGGCATCCATTTTGGAGACAACGAGGTGACCTATCTCGCCGTTCCCACGGAAAACTCCCACGTAGTCATCAAATCCCGCCTCGCGTCAGAGGAGGCATACAAGATTTTGAAGAATAAATAATAACACACAAAAAAGCCCGCTTTAGGAGCGTTCTCATAAGGATGTTTTCGGAACACGGTAGGGGCGAACTGTGTTCGCCCGCGGGAGACCGCAGGTCTCCCCCCTACGGATACACATATAAATATCGGCAGAGAACTTGTTTTCTCTGCTGATTTGTGTTATAATGGTGATAGCGTAAAAGCCTCCCTTGTGTAAAGGGAGGTGTCAGACGAAGGCTGACGGAGGGATTGTGAAATGAAGAAATTAAGCAAAAACAATCCCTCAGTCGCTAACGCGACAGCTCCCTTTGCACAAGGGAGCCTTTTGATGAGTGCGTCCATAGGGGTATGGGCTTTGCCCTATGCCTTTGTAATACAATGGCGAAACTTGTGATAAAACAAAAACATAAATAAAAAATTGAGGAGCTCTACTATGAAAACAAACATTAAATATGCCGTATTTGATTTGCTATTTTATTTAATGTGCGTATCCTTGTCGTTAGTCGGCATAATTGTATTATTAACAAGCGATGATAAAGCCAGTCACTTTTCTTGGGTAACAATCGTTTTCAGCCTTTTTTTCCTGTTCTCGGTCATTATGCTTTTTGTTTCCATCAAAAACATACAATGGTTTAAAATTGTCGACGGACTAATCACAATTTATTGCCCGTTTGGAACGATTAAGCAGGTGCGGTTAGATGAAATTAAAAAGGCATTTAAAGACAATGCCGTTATCTTTCAATTAAAAATGCTTAGCATTAGACGTCCTCACATTGTACTGTGCCTCAAAAAATCAGTCGCAAGCAAGGATATAAGCGGTGCTTATAACGGCAGCAAAAAACCATATATTATCATTCCGCATTCATTAGAAGCAGAATATCTGCTTCTAACAGAATACAAGAAGATATGCGGTGAAGAGTTAATCATAGAGGAGTAATCCGCAAATTCCAATTTATTGAATAGTTAACCCCGACAGACAATGAAAAATCTGTCGGAGTTAACTATTTGTTTTCTGCATATCAAATCTTGTGCAAACGGACCGGCGTCCCCGACGGTCCCTACAAGGAGAATGGTAACTTCCTTATGAGAACCAGCTTTTTGCGGGCTTTTTTATTAATCTTTAAGCTGATCTTCCCACTCGCTTTCCTTAAATCCAACGAGGGCCCATCCCTCTCCTACAAGCAAAGGACGTTTTACAAGCATACCGTCGCTTGAGAGGAGCTGCAGCATCTCGTCCTCGGTCATTGACGGGAGCCTGTTTTTGAGATCTAACGATTTGTACAAAAGACCGCTCGTGTTAAAAAATCTCCTTAGAGGCAAACCGCTCGCCGCGTACCAAAGCTTTAATTCATCAAGCGTGGGATTGTCCGCCTTGATATCGCGAAGCTCATATTCGATCTTGTTGTCATCAAGCCACCCCTTCGCCCTCTGACAGGTCGTGCATTTCGGATAACATATAAATTTCAACATATTTTCACCTCAACCATCATTTGTATTTACCCCATTATATCACTAATAGCCGATTATTTCAATATGCTTTTATCCAAACGTTCAAATTTTGATTTATCGCGAAGATAGTTAGAGAGAAAAAGGTCGCTTTTGAAAAAAGCTTCGCGCGAACCCCCAAAGCTCGCGTTGCTCACTTCGGGGAACCCCGCCCGCAAAACTTTAATCAGCTTTGCTGGGCAGCCATATAGTTTGAGCAAGCTCCACAGATTTCGCGCAAATTGTACCAATAAATTGGTACTGAATATTTTTCTCGTCACCTCGAAAAATTGTAATTTGCTATATGGCACGAAGCCGGTTCATGTGTTCTTGTGGCTACACTTTACACAAGCAAATTAAAGATTTTTAAAGCGCCTGTTAAAATGCTTTAAAAATCGTTATGTGTTGTGAAACAACACAATTTGCGCGAAGTTTGTTTGCAAAACGATTTAAAGTTTTTTAGGGGTTATAGGGGGCAATTTTTCAAAAATGCCCCCTAAATCCCAACTAAACTAACTCCCCACTAAACCCCAATTTATCTACCAAATAATTTTCCCCATTCTTATAGACAAACGCGAAAAAATGTGTTATACTAAACTGAATATATATGTTTATTATCTTTTAAGAGAGGAAATTATTTTGAGCAACACACTTTTATCAACACAGCCATATAAGGGCACAAGAGATTTCTATCCTGCAGAGATGCGCTTCCGCAACTGGTTTTTCGGCAAGATCCGTGAAACTCTCGAGCGCTCCGCTTACGAGGAATACAACGCGCCAATGGTGGAGGAGCTTGAGCTTTACATTGCCAAAAGCGGCGAGGAGATAGCGAAAAAGCAGACCTATAATTTCACCGATAGAGGCGACCGTCAGCTTGCTATCCGCCCCGAAATGACGCCCAGCGTCGCGAGAATGGTGGCAGGCAAGATGAATGAGCTTAATATGCCGCTCAAATGGTTCTCAATACCCAATATGTACCGCTACGAGCGTCCCCAGAGAGGCAGACTTCGCGAATTCTGGCAGCTCAACGTTGACATTTTCGGATGCGACGGCTTTGAAGCGGATATGGACGTTATTGAGAGCGCAATAAACGTGCTTCGCGGCTTCGGCGCGGACGAAACAATGTTCAAGGTGCATATCAACAACCGCAGATTTTTCAACGACATCATCTGTGCCATCAGCGGCGCGGATGCGGAGGGCGCAAAGCTCGTTTCCAAGGTCGTTGATAAGAAAAACAAGATCCCGCGCGATGTCTATGAAAAGGAAATGCGTGAGCTTGGCTTGAGCGACGAGCAGATCTTAAGGATCGACGCGCTCTATAATATGAGCGTTGAGGAAGCAACTGCTCTCTGCCCTGACTCTGTTGGCGCAAAGGAGCTTTCCGACCTTTTCGCGCTTCTTGGGGACACAGGACTTGATAAATACTGCGTATTTGACTTCGGCATCATCCGCGGACTCGACTACTATACAGGCACCGTTTTCGAGGTGTTCGACGAATCCCCCGAAAACAACCGCGCAATGTTCGGCGGTGGAAGATACGATAACCTCGTAGGACTTTTCGTAAAGAACGCAAAGGTCAGCGGCGTTGGCTACGGAATGGGCGACGTAACGCTTGAAAACTTCCTTGTAACTCATAACCTCGTCCCCGATTTTACAGAGGGCAACACAAAGGTCCTCGTGGCAAGATTCAACGACGTTCCCTATAAGGAATATATAGGCCTCACCGCGTCCCTTCGCGAGGCGGGAATAACGAGCGCGCTCTACCTTGGCACAAAGAAATTCGGCAAGCAGATCGACTACGCCTTTAAGGAAGGCTATAGCCACATCGTCATTATGGGCGGCAGCGAGCTTGAAAGCGGCACCGTAAAGGTCAAAAACCTCAACTCACGCGAGGAGACCGAGGTCAAGATTAGCTCCCTTCCCGACTTTTTTCAATAAATAACTCTATAAAAGCCGATATATTAATACCATATCGGCTTTTTACATACCACACCACAAAGAAATATCTTTCAAAAATACACCCCAAGGAGGTAAAAATGATCTACGTATTTTTAGCAAACGGATTTGAAGAGATCGAGGCGCTCGCGCCCGTCGATATCCTGCGCCGCGCGGGATTTGACGTGAGAACGGTAGCCATCGGTCCCGATAATAAGGTAGTCGGCGCGCACGGTATCCCCGTGATCGCGGACATAAACGAGTGTGAGCTTTGCACCACCAAGCCCGAGGCGATAATCCTTCCCGGCGGTATGCCCGGCGCGTCCAATCTTGACGAGAGCGCGACCGTTTCCGTATCCATTCAAAATGCCCTCGATTGCGGCGGACTTGTCTGCGCGATCTGCGCCGCCCCCTTTATTCTCGGCAAGCTCGGACTCCTCGAGGGAAAACGCGCGACCTGCTTCCCCGGCTTTGAAAATTATCTCGAGGGCGCGATCGTAACGGATGAAAAGGTCGTTCGCGACGGTCAGTTCATCACCGCCAAGGGTATGGGCTGCGCAAACGATTTCGGACTCGCCATCGTCGAGGCTCTTTCAGGCAAGGAAAAGGCGGACGAGATCGCAGAAAGCGTTTTCCACAAATGATGAACGAAAAAACCACCCTCCGCGCGCATCTTCGCGCCCTGCGAGACAGCCTCGACGGTGAATATATTGCCGCCGCAAGCCGCTCCGCCTGTGAGAGGATAGCGCAGCTTGACGAATTTGGGAGCGCGACCGCGATTTTGCTCTATTTCCCAATAAATAACGAAATTTCACCGCTTTTTCTGCTCGATGTGGCGCAAAAGTGGGGCAAAAAGATCGCTTTTCCCGTCTGCGACCACGAAAGTGGGAAACTGATTTTTAGAGAGATAAGTAATCTCAACGAATTAAAAAAAGCAAAATTCGGTCTTTTCGAGCCAAATAACACCTGCCCCATACTCATCCCCGACGAAAAAACGCTCTGCATCGTCCCCGCGATCGCATTTGACGAAAACGGAGACCGCCTCGGCTACGGCAAGGGCTTTTACGACCGCTTTTTGAGGGACTTTAAGGGCACATCGGTCGGGCTCGTACATTCCGAGCTCCTTGTGCCCTACCTCCCGCGCGACGAGCACGACACCCTCCTTTGCACCATAGCAACCGAAAAAGGAATCTTTAAAATTCAATGATAAAACAAGAAAGCGCCCTGCCTAAGCAGGGCGCTTTTGTGACTACAAATATATTTGGTTAACTCCAATCATAGTTCAAATAAGTTGCTCTTAAATATGTTGCTGCAGTCGTGGAATTTGCAAGATCCGATGCATTAAGGAACACCTTTGGTGCAACTCCGAAACGAAGATTACAAACCCAACCAGACGTATTTTTGAAAATTGCTTTTGTAAGTGATTGGCAACCTTCGAATGCACAATATTCTATTGTATTGACCGATTTACCAATCGTTACACTTTCCAGTGCTGTGCAACCGTAGAATGCCCCTTCGTTAATACTCGTCACAGAGTCGGGAATAACGATATTCGTAAGCAATACACAATCTCTGAACGCAAAATCACCAATAATCTGTACCGATTTTCCTATTGATACAGTCTTAAGTGAAGAGCAGCCTTGGAATACATAATTTCCGAGGTTTGTAACAGAATTGGGAATGTCAATTTTTTCAAGCAATTTGCAACCTTGGAATGCAGAATCGCCAATACTTGTTACAGAGTTAGGAATTGTCACACCTGCAAGTGAAATGCAACCATTAAATGCTCCTTTGCCAATACTCTTCACAGAATTAGAAATTGTCACATTTGTGAGAGAAGCACAACCGCCGAAAGCACCATCACCTATGCCTGTGACATAATTGGGTATATTTACACTCGTAATTGAATCATTATTGCGGAATGCATAATTCCAAATTTCATATTTTTGGCTACCCCTGTAAGTAGGAAATGTAAATTCAGTATCATTACCAAGGTATTTAACAAAATATACTTGGGATCCGTTATCAAAGAATATATAATCATCCACAAACTTCACCGCAGACTTAGATTCATCTTTAATGATATGCTTCGCATAATTTCCAATGTATCCGTTAGAAGTTGCGCCCGCTTTTATATTCAACGATGATTTATTACAAACTTCCACTAATGAAGCACAGTTTAAAAATGCGGATGATCCTATGCTTGCTACAGAACTACCGATTGTCACTCTTACCAATGAACCACAATCACTAAATGCGTACTTACCTATGTTGGTCACAGAATCGGGTATGACTACACTAAGGATGGACTGGCAATTGTAAAAGGCATAATCACCGATATACGTAACAGAATCAGGAATAACAACGTGTGTCACAAGCTCCCCATTAAAGTACAAGTTTCCACCGGCATATGACAAGGGATTAGATGAGTGATCATTCATAGTAATTCCAAGCCAACCTTCAACATCACCCAAATAATACACATCTTTAAACAAAGAGGTACCAGTAAATGCACCCTTGCCAATACTTTTCACAGAGCTTGGTATTGTAATACTTCTCAAAGAACTACAAGCATAGAACGCATAATCTCCAATACTCGTCGCAGAATTTGGAATCGTTATACTTACCAAGGATGAGCAATTATAGAATACTCCTCCGAATTGCTCTCCTGCCGGAATACTTGTTATACCTTTGCCCAAATCTATGCTAACCAATGAAGAACAACCCATAAAAGTTCCAATGCCGAGATCGGTAACGGAATCGGGAATCACTATGCTTGTAAGTGAGGTACATTGTCGAAAAGCTTCTTCACCGATGCTAACCACAGAATTGCCTATTGTTACATCTCCAAGTGCGGTACAACTAGAGAATGCACGATTACCAATACTTGTCACAGAATTGCCAATTGTTACATCTTTAAGTTTGGTGCAACTTGAGAATGCAGAATCGCCAATACTCGTTACAGTATCGCCAATCGTTACACTCGTAAGTGAGGTGCAACGAGAAAATGCACCATTCGGAATACTTGTTACACCGTCAGCAAATACCAAGCCAACAAGTTTGTTAATTGCTCTGTACCCATCTTTCCCCATATATGTCGGAACATTACCTGTAAAGACGATGGTGAGCTCTTTTGTATTGTACAATGCTGATTCACCAATGGTTTCAACGGATTTTCCAAGTGTGATCTCTGAAAGAGACGTGCAACCGTAGAATGCAGAATAGCCAATGCTGGTTACTGCATCGGGAATTTTAATGCTCGTCAATGATTTGCAACCGTAGAATGCATAATTGCCAATGCTTGTCACTGAGTCACCCATCGTTATATTTTTAAGTGAGGTACAACTATTGAACGCTCCATATCCAATACTCGTAACGGAATCACCTATAACTACATCCGTAAGTCTTGTACAACCTGCAAATGCATAGTAGCCAATGTCTGTTACAGAATCGCCGAGAACAACGCTTCTTAATTTTTTGTTGTTATAAAATGCATAGTCACCGATAGAAATTGCTGCGGAATCGTGAATAATTAAAACTTCAATTTGGCTACCATTATAGATATTGTCGTTGTGGAAAGCCTTATCCCCTATGGCAGTTACAGGAAGTCCTTTGTATGTAGCAGGAACAACAAGCACCGTAGTTCCGGAAGGCATTCCTGTAAGTGTATAACCCTTTCCGTCACTATTAAGAGTAAATACAAGTCCGGGTGTTGCTACGGGAATTGTTTCCTCTATGTAGGTTACACCACAAACCGTACACTCTTTATGCTTCTTGCCTTCCGTGGTACTTGTTACCTCTTTGTCTATAATCCAATTACCACCGATATGTCCGGTTGCGCCAAGGGTAAAGTACTTGGTTTTGTTACAAGTTCTACAAGTATATTGATTATATCCGTCTTCGGTACAATTAGGAGATACTCTATTCGACAAATAGTAGTCATGTCCGAGTGCTTCAACAGAATTTGTGTTATAAGAATCATAGCATCTTGAACAAGTGTGTTTTGTATATCCGTAACCCTCGCATGTAGGCGCGATAACTACACTACTATAATCGTGTCCAAGCTCATCAACGTAATCAGCCTTAGTAACATATCCGCAACGTGTGCAGGTATATGTGGTAAAGCCTTTTTCAGTACACGTGGGCTCGGTAACTACAGATTCATAATCGTGTCCAAGCTCATCGACGTAATCTCCCATTTTGGAGACTGAGCATCTTGAACAGATATATAACGTGTATCCCCTCTCCTCGCAGGTAGGTTCTACTGTGTTTGCGGCTATATAATTATGTCCAAGGGAATCCTTGTATTCAATACTGCTCTCTCCACATTCCTCACAAACGATTTTAGTATAACCCTGTTGTGTACATGTGGGGTTAACAATGGTAGTGTGATGTACGTGACCGCCGTATCCTGTATTTTCGGTGTAGGAATCACCACACACTCTACATGTGTGTGTACGCACACCTAAGGTTGTGCAAGTACCCTGAGAAGTCACCTCGGATCTGTAGTCGTGATTTCCGGTGGGTTCTGTACGATTAAGGGTCGAAACTTCCTTACAAATCTTACAAGTACGTGTTGTATATCCCCATTCGTTACATGTGGGGGGAGTTACAACGTCCTCAAAGTTCGTGCCGTCAGCCTTGGGATCGATAAGCTCTGTTTCGTGCCATCCGCATCTTTCACACTCATATTTATCGTGACCGTATCTGCAGCAGGTAGCATCCTCATGTTCAACAAGCTGATATTTATGTCCCAATTCCATAAGATAATCAGAATCTCGTTCTCCACACACTACACACTCAAGATTTCTGTAACCTGCTTCGGTACAGGTGGGCTTTAATTCATCCAAAACCTTCCAGCCGTGTCCGTTTTTGTCAACATAATCATCCTTGTAGGTAAATCCGCATACACTGCAGGTATATGTTGTATAGCCCTGCACAGTGCAAGTAGGCGCAGTCACTACAGCGTCCAAAGTATGACCCAAAGCATCGGAATGCTCCTCAACATAGCTATCCCCACATTTTGTGCAGGTATAGATACTATGTGCCTTTTCAGTACATGTAGCATCGACGGTCTCGGTAAACTCGTAATCGTGTCCGAGTGGGTCGGTATAATCGTCAACGTAGCTATAACCACACTCACAGGTGTAGGTGGTGTAGCCCTGCTCTGTACAGGTGGGCTCGGTGATCTCTTCTGTGAAGGGATGCTCGCCGTACGGATGCACGAATATATATTCGCAACCGTTAAAGCCACACGAAACAAGTGCAAGCAAGCCGACCAAAATCAGCGCAAGCACTATTTGCTTCAATAAAACTCTTTTTTTCATAATTTTCTCCTTTTTGCCCGGGCGTTTTTGGAGGCTCGGGCGCGTTTGGTTCATACATTATACAAAATGTATGAACCGATTAAGAAAATTTTAGCACTATTTGTTCAGTTTGTCAACGATTTTGAAGCAAAAAGTTTTCGTTTCGGCGCCAAAAGCGGATAATTGTTCATAAAAACTATATAATTTCTTTAAAAAAGTTCTTACTGTTGTATAATGTGTGAGCTTTTTTATTGTAAAATTTAAGGCAGGCCTTGCGGTCTGCCTTTTTGTTTATTCCCCCGCGCCCCTTATCGCCTCAAGGATCTTAAAGCGCAGATAATACTTCGTCTCGTCGGTCTCGGTGATTATTTTATACTGGTCGGACGTGAGTCCCACCGCGATGAACGCTTCCTCGTTTTCAAGCCGTTCACTCGCTGCGCCAAGGCAGAGCGGCGGAAAAAGCACGCACCACCAGTTCTGCCCTTCCGCTTCTCCAAGCATCACGCGAAGCGATACGTAAGCACCCGAGGGAAAGCTCATCGATTCGTAATTCCTTGTCGGATAATCCTCAACCGTCAGCGTAACGTCCGCCGAATAATCAAACCCCTCGCGCTCCACCGCAGAATCCGCCACCGTTTTGATGCTATCAAGCTCGTCGCCCAAAATTTCTATCGCCTCTTCCCTGCTTTTGCAGTCCGCAACGAGCGGCGAAACGTACGAAAGCACCGCGTCGCGCACCTTTAATTTGAGCGCCTGATCCTCTTCCAAATCCGAATTTGCCAAAACGTGCAGTCTCACAACGCTACCGTATATTTTTTCCTCTCCGTGGATGGGAAGCACGTCACACACCGCCGCGCAGAGCATAAAAACGCAAAAAAGCACTAATATCTTCTCTATTTTCATATAAATCTCCTTTAAAAGTGATATTTTAGTATTCCCAGGTGGAATACGCATTATTCTTTTTAATTTCATATAATGTAATAAAAAACTTTTTTGGAGAGCCTATGAACACCTGTATCGCAACCATGCAAACGGTAAATTTATCTATAAAAGCGCAAAAAGCCCTTGCCGCGGAGGGCATTTTTTCAAAAATAGTGAGCATCGATCCCGCACTCACAAAGCGCGGCTGCTCATACGGACTTGAATTCTCCTGCTCCGAGGAGCAAACGGTAAGGCGGATACTGCGAAAAAACGGAATAAGAGTGGGGCAATTTTTAAGCTTTGACGGGGGAATACTGCTTTGAAGGGCGGCATTTATTATCTCGACAACGCCGCCACGAGCTTCCCGAAGCCCCCCACGGTCACGCGCGAGGTGGCGCGATGTCTTACGGAATACTGCGGAAATGCGGGACGCGGCGCTCACAAAATGTCCCTTTTTGCCGCTCAAAAGGTCTATGAATGCCGCGAGCTGCTCAGCTCATTGATAGGCGGGCCCTCCCCCGAAAGCATTGCCTTCGTTCCGTCCTGCACCTACGGTCTGAACCTCATAATCAAGGGGATTTTGCGACGTGGCGATCACGTCATCCTCAGCGATATGGAGCACAATGCCGTGTGGCGCCCGATAGTAAAGCTTGCGCGCGATGGGATCATCACCTATGACGTCTTTTCCGCGCTCTCACAACCGAACAGAAGCGAAAAGGAGCTTCTGTCGGAAATAGAAAGCAAAATTAAAAGAAACACCCGACTTATCATCTGCAATCATCAATCCAATATTTGCTCCTATTCTCTGCCAATTCAAAAAATTGGAGAATTGTGCAAGAAGTATCACGTTTTATTTGCGCTTGACGTTGCTCAAAGTATAGGACATTACAATATCAATATGCAGAAAATGAATATCGATTTTCTTGCCGCGCCCGCTCACAAGGGGCTTTATGGTATTCAAGGTGCAGGATTTGTAGCGATAAATTCTGCCGAGATCCTTGATACTCTCATCGAGGGCGGCAACGGTGTTGACTCGCTCCTCCCTGGCATGCCCGATCTTTCACCCGAGAGATATGAAGTCGGCACTCTGCCCCTGCCCGCCATAGCGGGACTTTACGAGGGCGTGAAATTTGTAAGAAGCATTGGTGTCGATGCTATAAGGGATCACGAGCGTGAGCTTTTCCGCCATCTGCGTGACGGATTGTCGGGTATTCGAGGCGCTACCGTGTACCTACCCGAATTTGAGGGCAATACTCTGTCCTTCAACTTATGCGGACACTCCGCAGAGCAGGTCTGCGCGGCACTCGACGATTCAAATATCTGTGTTCGCGGCGGATTTCATTGTACCGCGCTCGCTCACAATGCGCTGAAAACCGACAGCACCGGCACCGTCAGGGTATCTTTCGGTATTTTCAACACAAAATCGGATATCGATAAGCTTTTATCGGCTGTTTATAATTTGGGTTTGTAAATTAGTTAGTTTGCCTTGGTATTTAGGGGAACTTTTGAAAAAGTTCCCCTATAACCCCTTAAAACTTAATCAGCTTCGCGGCAAAATTTTGCGCAAATTGTGTATTGTGTCTTGACACAATACACATAACGTTTTTCTCGCCATTTTAACAGGCGGCTCGAAAAACTGTAATTTGCTACTGTAATGTACAGCCAAATACAAATTTAATAAGTCAAACGTTAATTTACTTAAATTCACTTACTTTTAGTGCAGACGTAAAGAAATTGCAAACATACCGTCTATAATGGATATAGCAAATTACCGATTTTTAAAGCGCCTGTTAAAATGCTTTAAAAATCGTTATGAAGGATGCCAAGATCCTTCGCTACGCTCGAGGATGA
>JAFXKD010000034.1 GCA_017531925.1 Clostridia bacterium
CTTTTCTCTGAAAAACAACATCCCCTATTTGGAGAATCTAAGTGGAATTACTAATTATTCCTGCAAATTCTTATTTATCGGTGAGTTTATTATATCACACTATCGTAAATAAATCAAGGCATAGCCTTGCATTTTAAAAATGATGCATCGCCTTGCGGCGATATGATATACTATCCGTTCCATTCATATGCCGCAGGCATATATCATCGCGCAAAGTGCGATATCATATCGAAGATATATCACCCGTTCCGTGAGGAACGGATATCATTGAAACAAGTCACCTTTGTCGGTAGACAAAAGTGACCTGTTTCGTGGCCCGCCCTGGGGGATTCGAACCCTCGACCAACGGAATCGGAATCCGGTGCTCTATCCAAACTGAGCTAAGGGCGGTTATTTCTTATATATTATATATTATACCACAAACCGTTCCGCGTGTAAAGTCAAAATTTGTAATTTGCCCGAATTTGCCCGTGATCGCCCTTTGCGCGCATCGAAAGTAAAAACGAACAAAAATACCCGACTGTTTTTAAAAGTCGGGCTTTTTGTTTTTCACTGTTAAATTATTCCGCGCTTTTCAGCACGTCGCCAAGGTCAAGCTCCTTAAGTCGCTTTGAGCTTGCGACCATATTGTTAAAGCCGGTCTCAAAATCAAGATATTCGATATCATCGATGCTTATCTGCGCCGCGTAGTTATGGTTGAGTCCGTTATGCGCCCAGCAGGTGGTTCTCAGCGCGATCCTGTCTCCAAGCTTTGCTTCGTCGAAAAAGCCGTTTTGCTTTAATATGATCGCGTTCTCCGGAAGGATCTTTATCCTTATCGCGGAGGAAACAAGGACCTCGTTCGTCTGCTCCTCGGGAGCGACACCCATAAATCCCTCGTAATGCTCGAAATCGTAAAGACGCGCGTAAATGTATGAATAGCCCTCGTCGTTATATTTTACTGAAAGCACCTCCATCTCAACGCTTATATATTTATCCTCGTTCGTAACGTGTGCAAGAACGTCGGGGGTGTATTCACAGAAGGTTGATATCAGAGCATAAATGACCGTAAGGCCAAGAAAAAGCAGCTTTCTCATTTTCAACTCCTTTCATAAAATGGGGCGATCTGCCCACATTGATATATATATTTTACCATAAAAAAGCAATTTTGTCAATAGGGGTGGCATCGACGGGCTTCGACACGCCTCGACGGACTCAAAAAAGCTTTATGAAGTGAACGAAAAAAGAGCCCCCAGGGGTTGAGGGCTCATAAAAAGAATTCTCTTTTTTATGCATTATTTTAGGAGACATTAATGCCAAAATTGAATTAAGGACGAAGTCCCATACCGCCTTCAAGAGTGAGAGTTTCACCGTTGAGGTACTTGAAGTCGGGGTTAGCGAGCTGAACGCAAACGCGTCCGATCTCAAGCTCACTGTCACCGAAGTGACCTGCGGGAGGCATCTTTACGTTAGCCTTGAATGCCTCGGGGTACGCGTTCTGGAAGTTCTCAAGCTGAGCTGTCCAAGCAAGGGGGCAGATAACGTTTGTATTGATGCCGTCCTTTGCCCACTCTGTAGCCGCTACTCTGGAGAGACCGCGGATGCCCTCTTTAGCTGCTGCGTAAGAGCACTGGCCGTAGTTTCCGAAAAGTCCTGCGCCGGATGCGAAGTTGATGATCGCGCCCTTCGTTTCCTTAAGATAGGGATAGCAAGCCTTCATATAATAGAAGGTCGCATAAAGACCGGAGTACATAGCAAGGTCGAACTGCTCGGTCGTGTGATTTTCTATTGTAACGCCGGAGGCTGATGCCTGCGCGTTGTTGATGAGAACGTCTATTCTGCCAAACGCCTCAACTGCCTTTTCCGCAACCATTTTAGCGGTAGCCTCGTTGTCTGCGCCTGCGTTGATATCTGCTGCAAGTGCGAGAACCTTGATGCCGTAAGCAGCCTCAAGCTCCTCCTTAGCCTTTTCAAGCTTTGCAACGTTACGACCTGTGATAACGAGGTTTGCGCCCTCTTTAGCGTAAGCTGTTGCGATACCGTATCCGATTGAGCCGCATCTGCCGTCGGAGAGGACTGCATAGCCCGCGCCGGTGATTATGGCTGTTTTACCTGTTAAAAATCCCATAATTTTTCTCCTTATATCGTTAAAATTTTATTTACCTCGGTTAGTATATCACACTCGTTCATAAAAATCAAGAGGTTTGTGAAAAAAATATCAGAGTTTTGCCGGGTATATTCACAACAGAAGGGAGCCTTTTTATCAAAAGCTCCCTTAAAATGTTACTTTATTCGGTTTTCTCCGTTTTTTCTGCTTGCTTTGCGCGCTTTTGCTCGTTTATGAGCTTAAAGGTCTCCTCAACGGCGAGTTTGGATTTGACCACCATATGCTTCTGCTCCTTGGGGAAGGCGTAATAGAGCGCCTTATTGTTACCGATGCCGATTACGTCGTCTATCTGATACCAATAGGGGATCGACTCGCAGGTGTACATCGATCTTGAACTTTGACGGTAGTCGAGCTTGCCGTCGTCGGTGGTGAGGTGGAATCCGTCCTCTGCGTTATGGGAGATCCTTCCTGTGCCTATCTTATAGAGCGCCTTCCAGTCCATAAACATCATAATATCGCAGGGAAGGTCATAGCCGTATGTGCCGTCGGTTATCTCCTTGCGAACGCACTCTCTTTCCCATCTGTACCAATCGGGAACGTGGTCGAATTCGGTCTCGCCCTCGGTGGCCTTTAAAAAGCCGCGTTCGGTAAGCTCCCATTTCTTTCCGCATTCGTTACAGGTGAGATGGATGCCCTTACTGTCCATTTTGCCCTCGGTATTGCAGTGGGGGCATTTATAAAGGACCTTATGAAGACCGTCCGCGCGGAAATCCTCGTCAATTACTATGCCGTTTTCCTGCTGCCAACGGAAATCGTCGAAGGAGAATTCCTTATCGATGACCTCCTTGATCTGATCGAGGCTCATTTCCTTTATCTGCTCGGGGGAGAGAAGGTATTTAAGCTCCGCTCTGATGGGCACGTCGCGGTTTTCAACGTAGCCGTAAGCGGGAACGTGAAGATAAACGCCGTGAGTCTGAAGCATACAAAGGGGTACGCCGAGCATCTTTACGAATTTTGCGAGCGTTTCGGGGAGAGTTACGCAGGTTCCGTCAAGCGTATATACTGCCTCGGGGAACATAAGCACGGAGCTTTTGTTCTTGGTAAGGCAATATTTTATATCGCGGATGAGCTGAAGGTCAGCTATGTATTTTCTTGTGGGAAAGATGCCAATGGGCTTCATTATCCAATCGAGCCCCATAAATGTTTCGATGGACGCAACGGTATTGAATTTTCTGGGGTAGAGCATTGAATACGCTATCTCAAAATCCGTAAAGCCGGAGTGGTTCATAAGAATGAGCGCGGGCTCGTCCTTGCCGAGCTTTTCCATTCCTATCTTCTCACCCTTGAAGTGGGAAGTTATGAGCGCGGGCTGGGATATTACCTTTGTAAGAGTCTGCCAAAAAATATTTGTTTTTTTCGGTTTAAAATGCTTTGGCGGCTCTATTGCCATTACCTCTTCATAAGGCTTTGTTATGGTTTTAATCTTCATAAAAGTACACGCCTTTCCCGATTTAAAATCGTTTTATAACCAAGTATAACATTAATTTTTCACTTTTGCAAGAGAAAATTAATATATTGGTAATATAAAAAATGAATTTTTATTCAAAAGCGGGGTGGTTTTATGCTTGATTTTGTAAAAATGCAGGCGGCGGGGAATGATTATTTATATTTTGATTGCCTGAATTCTGCGATAAAAGAACCCGAGAGGGTGGCAAAAGAGCTTTGCCCGAGGCGGTTTTCGGTGGGCGCGGACGGGATAGTTCTCATAGAGCCGTCGAAGGTCGCGGATGCGAAAATGAGGATATTCAACTCTGACGGGAGCGAAGCGAAAATGTGCGGAAACGCGGCTCGGTGCGTTGCGAAGCTGCTTTTTGAGAAAGGATACGCGCGCAGGAGCCATATAAGGATCGAAACGCTCAGCGGCGTGAGAGACGTTTATCTGACGGTGAAGGACGGCAGGGTGGGGCTTATAACGGTGGATATGGGGGCGGTGATCGCTGTCGGCGAGCCGTATTTTTTGTGCGCGAGGGGTGAAAAATACGAGGTGCGCGGCTTTGACGTGGGGAATCCGCACCGCGTTGGCTTTGCGCGGGACGTTGACGCGCTTCCGCTTGACTGTATTGCAAGGGCGGGCGAGGGCGATGCGCATTTTCATGACGGAGTGAATACGGAATTTTATGAGGTTGTGGGTGAAAACCGCATAAAAGTGCGCGTTTTTGAGCGCGGGAGCGGGGAAACGCTGTCCTGCGGAACGGGGGCTTGCGCATCGGCAGCGGCGGCGGTGCTTTCGGGTGAATGCGAGAGGGGCGCGACGGTGCGCGTGCTTATGCGAGGCGGGGAGCTTGCCGTAAGATTTGACGAGGATATGCGTGCGTATCTCACGGGCGACGCGCAAAGGGTGTTTGAAGGGAGGGTGGAAATGCAAAATTGACGGCTTTGCTCGTTGTTCGCACTCGCTTCGTGCTGATGTTTTGCCTACTTTTTCAAAAGTAGGCGCCCGCGCGGCGTTAGCGCATATACGGCATTTCTTTTTGTTAGCTTTTTCTTTGGGCCTTCTTCCTCAAAGAAAAAGCGGCTAAGAGGTTTTGGTATGAAAAGTTAGTGGATTTGGACCTACTTTTTTCGAGAAAAAAGTAGCAAAAAAGCTTTTAATCGCTTGGTTTGAGCAGAGTCGGCACAAATTTTCGATAAAACACGGGTGTTTTATCGGTTTTGAAGCTCCGATATCATCCTTACACGCGAGCGTGACGGCTGATACCGTATCTTCAAAACTACGGAAAATCAAATCGGGGATTTGATTTTTCTAAAATTTGTTTGTGTGGTGAGTAGCCATGCGAATTCGTAGGGGCGCACTGTGTGCGTCCGCGTTCGTGGGAAAAGTTACTTTTGATTTGAAACTCTCCTTCCGGCTCGTAGGCTCGCCACCTCCCTCGACAGAGGGAGGCAGGTTTTCTGTTGTTGCCCTCAACGTAGGGCGGGGGTTTACTCCCGCCGAGTCAAAAGTATTATTCCCCCCTTATCTTTACGAATATGATAATTATCTGTAACAAAAAACACGTATCGGAGGCGAAAAATGAACATAAAACTCAACCGTGGGTTTAGCAATTTAGGTAGTGCATACTTATTCTCCGAGATAGCCGCGCGTGTAAATGCCTTTAAGCACGAAAATCCTACCGTCAAGGTCATATCCCTCGGAATTGGCGACGTGACGCTTCCGCTTGCGCCCTGTGTGGTATCGGCTATGAGGAACGCGGCGGAGCGTCTCGGCACGCGCGAGGGCTTTGTGGGATACGGCGACACGCAGGGGCTTTTGGAGCTCAGAGAGGCTATTTCGGAGCGATATTCGTCCCTTGGCGCGCGCATCGGGGCTGACGAGATCTTCATAAGCGACGGCGCAAAAAGTGATCTTGGCAATATTTTTGAGCTTTTCGGCGACGTGACCGCGCTCATCTGCGAGCCGACCTATCCCGTTTACGCGGACGCGGCGCTGATGTCGCGGAAAAGGATAAAAATTCTCCCCTGCGGTGCGGAAAGCTCCTTTTTGCCCTCGCCCGACGAACTTGAGCGCGAGCCATACGTGATATTTTTATGCTCCCCGAACAACCCGACGGGAACGGTTCTTGACAAAAACAGCCTTAAAAAATGGGTGGATTTTGCGCTTTTCAGCGGCTCGGTTATAATTTTTGATGCGGCATATGAGAGCTTTATCTCGGGCGGGGAGCTTCCACGCTCGATATACGAGATCGATGGGGCGGAAAATTGTGCGATCGAGGTCTGCTCGCTCTCCAAAATGGCGGGATTTACGGGTGTCAGGTGCGGCTGGACGGTCGTTCCGCGCGCCTGCAAATCGGGTGGCGCGTCGCTTCACTCTCTGTGGGCGCGGCGGCAATCCACCAAATTCAACGGTGCTTCATACATATCGCAGATCGGCGCGCTTGCGGCTCTCTCGGACGAGGGCAAGAGGCAGAACGCGGAAAATATCGCGTACTATATGGAGAACGCGCGTCTGCTTGGCGAGTTTCTTGAGGGTCGGGGAATTGAATATTTTGGCGGCGCTCACGCGCCGTATCTGTGGCTGAAGTGCCCGCGCGGTATGGATTCGTGGGGCTTTTTCGATCATCTGCTAAAAAACGCAGGCGTAGTGGGAACACCCGGCGCAGGCTTTGGCGCATCCGGCGAGGGCTTTTTCAGATTTTCCTCCTTCGCCCACCGCGAGGATATACTCGAGGCGATAGAAAGGATGGGAAAATTAAGATTATAGCCAAACAAAAACCGCCTGCCGTGTAAAAGCAAGCGGTTTTTTATGTGTTTTTTTATTCTTTGCAAATCAGATGCAAGCACTCCTCGAATTTTACGCCGTAGGGGTGGTTAGCTTTATCGGGGAGGGTCTGCTTGATGCAAGCGATGGTGAAATCGACCGCCTTTTGCGTTGCGGAGCAGATATCCTCGCCCTTGGTGAGCGCGCCGCAAAGCACCGAGGAGAAGAGATCTCCCGTTCCGTGAAAATAGCAGTCCTGGTTTTCGCCGAAAAGGTAACGGTATTCGCCGCTTTCCTTGTCATATGCGACCGCGCCGTGGCGTCCGTCGCCGTATTTTACGCCCGTGATGACAGTCTCTTTGATTCCGAGCGCGGCAAAGCCGTCCACGAGCGAGCGGATATACGCTTCGTCGTACTCGCCCTCATCCTTAAACTCCTTGCCGAGAAGCAAGCAAGCCTCGGTGATGTTGGGGCAAACGACGTCCGCGATCTTCACAAGCTCAAGCATTTTTGAGGGGAAATCCGCAGAAAATCCGGGGTAGAGCTTGCCGTTATCTGCCATTGCGGGATCGACGAAGATCATCGTTTTATCGTTTTTAGTCAGTTCAATGAATTTTTTAGTACTGTCGATCTGCTCCGCGTTCGCAAGGTAGCCGGTGTAGAGTGTATCGAGGGCGATATTTTCCTTTTTCCAATGCTCCGCGATGGGAATAAGCTCGTCGGAGATATCGCGCACGGTGTAGCCCGTAAACCCCGCGGTGTGCGTGGACAAAACGGTCGTGGGCACGATGGCGCACTCCACTCCCATAGCAGATATTACGGGCAGAGCCACGGTTATCGAGCATTTTCCAAAGCAGGATATGTCTTGTATTGTTGCAATTCTTTTCATATATTATACCTCGTTGGTGGATAGTTAGTTTGATTATGGATCCTACTTTTTTCGAGAAAAAAGTAGGCAAAAAAGCTTAAAAAAAGCTACGCCCAATAGCCATTTAGTCTGTGCTGAGTCCACAGACTCCGCGCAAATTGTGTTGCGGAGCAACACATAACGATTTTGCTCATACCTTCGCAAAATCTGTAATTTGCTACTATGTGAATAGCCGCCAATTTTGCATTTTGCATTTTGCATTTTGC
>JAFXKD010000005.1 GCA_017531925.1 Clostridia bacterium
AGTTCTTTTATCATACTTTTCATGCGTTGCACCTCCTGTTAGCACAACAACATACCACAGAAGAGAGAGGAAGTCCAGACCTTTTTCGAAAATAAATCCAACTTTTTTCGTCGGGCGTTTTCTTTGCTTACAGCGATGCAAATTTTGCGTGGTGAGTCAATCTCTGTTTGGTTGGCTGCTATTTCTTTGTTTTTCTGCAAGGCGTTTTCTTTCGTCTACTGCACATCAATTTTTGCGTTTTGATGGAAGGTGGTTGACTAATCTCTCGAAGTATGGTATACTAACGGCAGAAGAAAAAACTCGACACGGGGTGAACCGTTTAGTCACCTGACAGTATGAGTTGCGACTATATTGCTTGGTTTTGCGGTTGGAGATTTCGTCTTGACCACACCTTTGACCATCTACGGCTTCGGACTACGTGGAAACAGTGCTTACAAGAGCCTCCGAAAGCATCGTTCTTGGACTAAAAAGCACCCAAAAGCCAACAAAAGTAGTCAAAAAACGATGGCGTAGTTGTTCGGGAACTGGAGGCCGCGAGTTCGAGTCCCGCCACTTCGACCAAAAAGAAAAGAGGGTGTACACCCTCTTTTCTTTTTGCCGTGGCGGATAGACTCGAACTCGTACTGCGAGCAGAGCGAAGCAGGATCGAGTGCGCTTATTCTGCGCAGAGCGCACGATGCTCGCATCAGTGCGGCAAGCAGAATAATTTTGCCCTTGGGCAAAGCCCCCGCTACTTACTTTATTTCTACAGGTTGCTTTGGCTCTCCCCATATTTTTGTTTGTGGTGCCCCAACTCGACAAGTTCCGCGCAGCGGAATGCGAGTGCGCTAATTTTGCAGGCGAGTGCGTCAAGCTCGCTTGTAAGCCGAGCGCAAAATTATTTGGCAGCAGGCAAAGCCCCCGCCACTTCAAAAATCAACCCACAAGTGCGAAATCGCCATCGTTTTTCCCTATTATTCGAGCATCTTAACGTATTTTTAAACATTTTGCAACCCTAAGTTGCATTTTTTAAAAATATTTCGGTCAAATCTATTGATTTTTATCATATTATTTAGTATAATGGTATCAAGATATATCCCATTTTTTATAAAGAGGTGATAATATGACTATAGGATCAAAAATAACTCTTCTCAGAAACGGTCTGGGAATTTCCCAGGAAAAGCTTGCAGATATGCTCGGTGTTTCGCGCCAATCCGTTTCCAAATGGGAGATGGATCAGGCAGTTCCGCAGATCGATAAGATACTGCAAATAGCCGATATTTTTCACGTCTCCTGCGATGCTCTGCTCAGAGAAGATATTGAAATTAAGGATGCTAAAAGACAGGCAGGTAAATATTTCGGAACTGACGGCTTCCGCGGTGAATCAAACGTTGGGCTTACCTCAATGCACGCATATAAGGTCGGCAGATTCTTGGGCTGGTACTATCAAAGAGAGAGCGCTCGCCCGCGAATTGTTATAGGCAAGGACACCCGTCGCTCAAGCTATATGCTTGAATACGCGATAGCCTCCGGTATTGCCGCAAGCGGTGGCGATGCGTACATCCTTCACGTTACCACAACGCCAAGCGTTTCATACGTTACAAGACTCGACGGCTTTGACTGCGGCATTATGATCACCGCCTCACACAATCCCTTCTGCGATAACGGAATAAAAGTAATTAACCGTTACGGCGAAAAGCTCGACGATCATACAACCTCTCTTATCGAGGCTTATCTTGACGGCGACCTTGCTTCACTCGGAATTACCGAGGCAGACCTACCTCTCCCAACGGGCGAGCGCATAGGCTCCATACACGACCACGTGAACGGCAGAAACAGATACATCGGATATCTCATCTCCCTTGCTTCAAATTCCTATAAGAAGCTCCGCATCGGTCTTGACTGCGCAAACGGCGCATCCTGGTCGATTGCAAGAGCGGTATTCGGAGCGCTCGGTGCTCAGCTCTACGTTATAGGCGACGAGCCCGACGGAATGAATATCAACAAAAATTGCGGCTCAACACATCTTGAAAGCCTCGTTAAGCTCGTCCGAGAAAAGCATCTTGATATGGGCTTTGCCTTTGACGGCGACTGCGACCGCTGTCTTGCGGTGGACGAAAAGGGCAACGTGGTGGACGGCGATAAAATTATGTATCTTCTTGCAAAGCGCTTGAAATCCCGCGGAATGCTTAACGATAACACCCTTGTGGCAACAGTAATGTCAAACAGCGGCTTTGTCGCAAGCCTTGATAAGCTCGGAATAAGCTGTATTCAGACAAAGGTCGGCGACCGTTTCGTTTACGAGCGTATGCAGGAGGGCGATTATTCCATCGGCGGCGAGCAATCGGGACATATAATCCTCAAAAAATACGCCACCACAGGTGACGGGATTTTGACCGCCATTATGGTCTGCGAGGAGATCTGCGACAGTAAATCCTCCCTTTCCGCGCTCGTCGAGGACGTAGCCATCTATCCGCAATATCTGAAAAACGTAAGAGTCAGCGATAAGGGCGCCACTATGAACGATAGTGCCGTTCTTGAAAGCGTAAAAGCGGTCGAAGCTCTTATAGCGGGTAACGGACGTGTGCTTCTCCGTCCAAGCGGAACCGAGCCACTCATCCGCATTATGATAGAATGCGAGAGCGAGGAAAAATGCCGCGAATATGCCGATATAGTAGCAAAAGCAGTTACGGAAGGAGGCTATGCGATTGAATAAGCTTGTAAAAACAAAGGAGCTTTTCGATTGCTCCGTCCCACATCTCACTTCCCTTTTTGATGAATGTGAGTACCCCTGGCAAATACTCCCGAAAATAAAGGAGCTTGCCAAAAAGCTTACCGAGGAAGGACTTCCGGGTTATACCTTGTATGCCGAAGGCATTCTCATTGGGGAAAACGTAAAAATATCAAAGAATGCAACGATCGAGCCACCCGCCGTTATAGGCCACGGCACACAGCTTCGTCCCGGCGCGTATATCAGAGGAAACGTTATCATCGGAAGCAACTGCGTAATAGGTAATTCCACCGAGTTAAAGAACTGCATACTGCTCGACGGCGTGCAGGCTCCCCATTATAACTATATCGGAGACTCAATCCTCGGAAATAAGGCGCACACAGGCGCGGGAGTCATCTGCTCAAATCTTAAGAGCGATAGATCCGACGTCGTGATCCACGGTGAAGTCGATCACCCAACCAATTTGCGCAAGATCGGTGCTTTCCTCGGCGACGGCGCTGACATCGGATGCAATTCCGTTCTGAATCCCGGAACCGTGGTCGGCAAAAGCACCGCAGTATATCCGCTCACCTCACTTCGCGGAGTGTATCCTGCGGATTGCATCGTTAAGGATACTAATAAAATTATCAAAAAAATCTGAAAACAGCGGTCAACTGACCGCTGTTTCCTTTTCTATCCTGATTGTAAGAGTGTTGGTATCGAAATATATCACGTAATTACCGCTCTTTAAGAACTGCACGTTTCTGTTGCCTCCTTGATATACAAAAAGCTCCGAGCAGGACTCGTCAACAAAATTGTACCACTCACCCGTGTCATTGTTATAGACCTTGAATTTAACGATATCACCATTGTTCACCGTGACAGAAATTCCAACGGAATAAATACCGTCGCCAAGATGCTTGAATTTATAATGCTCCTGGTTTGACCAATTATTATCGTAGAAATTTCCGCGAAGATACAAATTCCAATCCTTCTGCGGTAAAACGGGAGTTGAATCGGGATCCGCAAGATAGCGCGCCAAATTCGTCTGCTTGGCGGTAATATAATTTGCAAATGACATATTTGACGAATCCGATCTGCTTATATCAAACGAAAAGCTGTGATTACCTGCATTGTTGTACTTTTTCGAGGGAGCCGTATGATCGGCATAGAGATCCTCATATACCTTAACTCTGCGAGCAAACTCCTCGGGGTCAAGCATTGCGCTTTGCGATACTCTTTTAAGCGCGCTGACGTATTCATCATAGAAGAATGAACCTGCGTGGACCGTGTTTTTGAACAAAGGATTTCTCTGATCTCCGCAAACGTTATGCTCTTGGAACGGGCTGTCCCCCGTCATATGATCGCCGTAAGGATTCCAGTCCTTGTTTACACCGAGACCCCTGTCGTTATCGTACGGAATAACTATCATTTTTCCCGTATCAGCACGGAAATAAATATAGCAATTATTGTAGTTGTTTCGCAGATCGTCGGGATTGCCTATCATATACGAAACCGCAGCAAATGAAAGGAAGCTTTCAATATCAACTACGCTCTCGAATTCTTCCCTTGTAAGATTTCTTTTGTTGATCGTTTCTATAAGATTCTTAAGACTTGAATGATCGCTCTTTTTCTTGTTTGTCTTAAGATCGTAAACGTAGAATTTTCCCTTGTCCTCATCCTCAACGCCGTAGGATTTGAAGGACGCAAAATCAGCCGCGTCACTTCCCGCCCAGCCAAGCTTGTAAAGATCTCCTCCAAGAGCCTCCTCGGGAAGATTTTTCTCAAGGAATATCTTATCTATCGGCTCGTAGAACATCCATACGCCCGCGTGATCGTTTCCAATATCAACGGATGCAAGCGCAGTATGGGGCGCAAGTATTCCCTGCTCACGGTAAAGCTCGTAAGCGTAATTCTCGCGGATGTACGTGGGATCGTCGTTTTTGTTCCATCTTATATCTATTTTTTCAAGGGTAGCAAACGTGCGATCCTTTCTTGCCTCTCGCTCAGCATCATCTGCCCATACGAGTGCATCGGAGCCGTAATATTCCTCCTCGTCGAATGTCTCGCCAAAGCTTATCTTGAAATGCACGAGATTATACATTCCGTCCCAATCATTATAAAAGGACGTCCTTGAGGTGTTACCCTTCATTCTCACACCGACCTGCTCGATACAATAGGTGTACTCCTCACCGTCGGGTGTGGTAATGCTGACGTAAAGATCCGCCATTCTGTATATCGGGGATTTTGAACCGAAGGAGCTGTATTTATCATAATCCGCCTGGATCTTCGCAAGCTCCCTGTCGCTTATATCGAGCTTGAAGGAAATAAGATTAAGAGGATCGAACAATCTCTCAAAATCTCCCTGCTGGTCGGCATTTATATCACCGTCATATCCCGAATAATCAACGGGCGGTCTCTTGGTCGTAGAGCTTGACTGAGTGCTTGGCTTAGTTATGGTCGGTACAGTAATAATATCAAAGCATCCGTAAAGTCCAATTACCATAACAAGCACAAGTGCTAAAGCAACTAATCTTTTCATATATTTCCTCTCTTTACGTTGATAAATACATTTTACACTTTTTTACTCCTTTTGTCAATAGAAAAGCCGCTCGGATTTTTCCGAGCGGCTTTATGTATATCGTTTATCAATTATGCAAAATTAGGAAGAACTATAAATTGAAGCACGCAGTATGCACCGTAAATACCAAGAAGAGCAACACCCTGCCATCTGTACATCTTTCCTTTAAAAAGCGGAGGCAAAGTCATAATTGCCATTGTAGCGAACACAATAGGAATATCGAATATAAGAGATGCATTCATACCGAGGAAGGTTGCTTCAGTGGGAACCTTGAAGGGGTTAATAGTGATGGCTGCGCCGGAAACAAGCACAAGATTAAAGATATTAGCACCAATGATATTTCCGAGTGAAAGTGCGCCGTGACCCTTCATAAGAGCTGTAATAGCGGTTACAAGCTCAGGAAGGCTCGTTCCGAGAGCTACGATCGTAAGAGATATGATCGTTTCGGGAACCTTGAGATCGTGAGCTATCTTAGTTGCGCTTTCCACAAGAAGGTACGCACCGACCGCAATTACCAATGAAGAAACGAGAAGCATACCGATATCCTTGATAAGTCCGCCCTTGGAGGTGTTTTCCTGACTCTCAGCCTCAAGCTCCTCAGAAGCCTCGTGATCGTCCTCAGCAGGATTTTTCTTCATATTGATAACATTGATTATCATATAAACGACGAATCCAACGAGAAGGACCAAACCCATCCAGAGATCAAACTTTCCAAAGAAATATGCGTTAAACGCATAGAATGCAGCTGGTCCAAAGAAGAAGCACACGGGAAACACAAGGGATTTCTTATCTGCCTTACCGGGCTTTATCGCGATAGTGATAGCAGCGATAAGAGAGGTATTACAGATGATCGAACCAATTGCATTGCCATAAGCAACTGCTCCGCTGCCGGATGCAGCACCCATAGCCGAAGTCATTACCTCAGGTAAGGTAGTGCCAATGGATACTACGGTAGCACCGATAAGTATCTCGGGGAGATGGAAACGCTTCGCAATATTGCTTGCAGCATCAACAAACCAGTCGCCGCCCTTGATAAGCAAAATAAAGCCAAACGCCAAAAGAAAATACTCATTTGGAATGAATGAAAACATTTTTTACTCCTTTTATATAAATAATTTATTAAACAAATAACAAGCAGTACTCTGACAAGCTTATCTTTTCAACCTATTAATTATATATTATTTTTCGACAAATGTCAAGAAGCATCCGCCTTTTTTCTTTTCTTTTTTACGGTCTCGATCACAAACAGGATCAAAGCATATCCAACCGCATACAGAGGAGCCATTCCCCACGCGGTAAGAAAAGTACCTTCAATAAGGGGCTCCGCGATATGAAAAGCATCGTTCATATCAAATTCCTGCATCATAAACGCTCCAAGTGTCAGATATGACGTAAAGCCAAACAGCGTGCAATACCATTTTTTATATGTGATCTCAATATAGCCAAACATCAGAATTGCCACAACAAGAGCAGCTGAAATACTGTGATGTAACAGACCGGAAATGGTCGGCAAATAAAAAATAGTCGGCCCCTGCCCCACGTAAGAAGCATAGATACTGCTTGAAACTCCTCCAAAAAGACCAAGCAACCAAACAAAATGTAAAACGTTATTATCCCTCCTGCCAAATAGGACCGAAAGAGCCAGAACCAAGCTCGTCATTCCGCAGAAGCTGTCCGGAATGATAAGATACCATCTGACATCGTCATATCTGAATACCTGCGAAAGCCTGTTCGTCACAATAGCAGCTAAGAGCAACGCAGCAAGCACCTTGAGAAATACTATTTGAGATTTTTCATCCCTTGCGTATCTTTTGGCAAGCAAAAGCGCTGCGCTTGCGGCCGCAGTACTTATCGCAAGATAAAGTATGTGCTCAACTCCAAATAATTCAGGCATAGTAAACGCCTCCTTCAACTCAACATTGAGACCATTATACTCTTCACAAAACAATATGTCAATATTATTATATATTTTTGCGTCTAAAGTGTAGATTTGTTCACATTCATATGGTATAATGAGTGTGAAAACAATTATGGAGGCTCCAGACTATGTATTTTCCAGAAGCAAAAAAGAATTTCGGTTTTGGCTGCATGCGCCTGCCGATGAAGGATAACGAAGTTGATACAGCTGAGTTTTCAAAAATGGTAGATGCTTTTCTTGAAAACGGCTTCAACTATTTTGATACGGCTCAGGGATATCTTGACGGAAAAAGCGAGACCGCCCTTCGCGAGTGCCTCACCTCACGTTATCCAAGGGAAAGCTACATACTTACCGATAAGCTCTCTCCCCATCTCTTTGAGCGACAGGAGGATATCCGCCCCGCCTTTGAGCGTCAGCTTGAGGCTTGCGGTGTTGAATATTTCGATTTTTATCTGATGCACTCCCAAAACAGAAATAATTACGGCAAATATCAGTCCTGCAGAGCCTATGAGATAGCGCAGGAGCTGAAGGCTGAGGGCAAGGTAAAGCACGTCGGCTTCTCCTTCCACGATAATGCAGAATTTCTTGATAAGATTCTCACCGATCACCCCGAAATAGAAGTTGTGCAGATACAGTTCAACTACGCAGACTACGACGATCCCTCCGTTGAATCAAAAAAATGCTACGAGGTGTGCATAAAGCATAATAAGCCCATAATCGTTATGGAGCCCGTCAAGGGCGGGCATCTCGTAAATCTGCCCGATAAGGCTAAGGCTGTGTTCTCCGCCCTCGGTGACCTCACTCCCGCAAGCTACGCGATCCGATTTGCCGCAAGCTTCGAGGGCATATTTATGGTACTTTCGGGTATGGGAAGTATGGATATGATGAATGATAACATATCATATATGAAGGATTTTAAGCCCCTCAATAGCGAAGAGCTTGAAGCGATATACAAGGTCCTTGATATAGTAAAGGAGCAAGGCACGATCCAATGTACCGCCTGCCGTTACTGTGTTGACGGATGCCCCATGAATATTCCTATCCCCGATCTTTTCACCTGTATGAACGGCAAGAAGATCTGGAACGCGTGGAACTATATTTCATACTATAAATCCCTCACTAAGGAAGGCGGCGCGCCCTCGTCCTGCATAGAATGCGGCGTGTGCGAGGAAAGCTGCCCACAGCACCTCCCCATCCGCGAGCTTCTTAAAGAGACGTCAAAGGAATTTGATAATATCGATTGGTAAAAAACAGACCGCTTGGTTATCCAAGCGGTCTTTAATATTACTTTTTAAGTGTCCTCTTAAGGCAGAGCGCACTTCTCGCGGGAAGATAGATCGGAAATTCCTTATAATCATTGGTGGAATATACGTGTGTTTCGCTGATTCTCTCCCAACCGCCGAACTCACGTCGATCCGTGGAGAATACCACCTTATAATTTCCCTTGCGGCGCATTTTGAGATTATATCCGACAAACGACTGCGTGGGATTGAAATTAAATACGTAAATAAGATTGTTGCGCTCAAACATCATTATCTTATTATCGTCGTCGATCTGCAGCCAATGCGGCTCCCCGTCAAATATCCTGTATTCCTTGGCAAGCTTCAGCATCTCGTTGTCAAAGCGCAAAAGCTCGGAATATTTAAGATTCTCGTCATCCGCAAGATGCCATTGACGGCGGCAGTAGAAATGCGACCAGCCGTTACCCTCACGCGGAAAATCTATCCATTCGGGATGACCGAACTCGTTGCCCATAAAGTTGAGATATCCCTCGCCTCCGAGAGTCATCGTGATGAGCCTGATCATCTTGTGGAGCGACATACCGCGATCAATGATGTGATTCTGACACCATTTGCCCATATCGGTGTACATAGCCGCGTCGCAAAGACGGAAGATAAGCGTCTTATCACCTACAAGAGCCTGATCGTGCGACTCCGCGTATCCAATATACTTTTCGTGCGGACGGCGTCCCGTAAGCTCGCACCAGATGTGCCACATGCTCCAGTCCTCGTCGCGAACGTCCTTAGTCAGCCTTATCCACATATCGGGCGAGCCCATAGCAAGCCTGTAATCGAAGCCTATACCGCCCTCCTCTATTGGCAAGCACATACCGGGCATAGCCGACATATCCTCCGCTATGGTGATGGCATTGGGATTTACCTCGTGAATAAGCTCGGTCGCCAGCTGAAGATAGGTAACAGCCTCGGTGTCGGTATTCATTGAAAAATACTTTGAATAATCCGTAAACGCCGTTCCAAGTCCGTGATCGTGGTATAGCATAGAGGTCACACCGTCAAAGCGGAAGCCGTCAAAGCGGTACTCCTCCATCCAGAATTTAAGATTTGAAAGAAGGAAATGAATGACCTCGTTCTTATCGTAGTTAAAGAGCTTGGTTCCCCAAGCGGGATGATCACCTCGCGCCCCTTCGTGGAAATATTGCGTTACCGTTCCGTCAAACTCAGCAATTCCCTCTGCAGTGTTGCTCACCGCGTGCGAATGCACAACGTCAAGAAGCACCGCAATTCCCATCTTGTGCGCAGTATCGATAAGGTATTTAAGATCGTTGCACTTGCCAAATCTAGACGAAGCCGCAAAGAAATTTGAAACTTGGTAGCCGAAGGAGCCGTAATAGGGATGCTCCATAATGGCCATTATCTGTACCGTATTATACCCCGAAGCCTTGATGCGTGGGAGGATATTATCCGCAAACTCTCTGTAAGAGCCAACACCCTCGTATTCCTGCGCCATTCCTATATGCGTTTCATAAATAAAGAGCTTTTTCTGAGGCTTGAAATTGTTTTTTTCCCAAATATACTCGGGCTCGTCCACAACTGCGGCGCACCAGGTATAATCGTGCTTATCCTGCAAAACTCTTTTTGCATAAGATGGTATGCGCTCAAGCCACCTGTCGCCGTTTCTTATGATAGCTTTAACGCGGCAATCGTCAAAGAGCGTTTCCCTGCCCTCAATAAATATCTCAAAAACACCGCCGTCAAGCCTTGTCAAGCGATGGCTGTACCTGTTCCAACCGTTGAAATCTCCAAAAAGGTAAACCTCATCCGCCGCGGGTGCCCACTCACGGTAGAACCAACCGTTCTCCGTTTTGTGAAATCCGAAATAGTGGTGACCGTTCGCAAAATCGACAAGCCTTCCACTATCTCCCACAAGCTCCTTTTTCTTCTTATAGTAATTATCCATTCTGAGTTCAATCTCGCTCTCATATGGCAGAAGCGAAGGATCGTAGTCAAAAATCTTATAGCTCATAATTACCTCCGTATGTGTTTATACTCTAATTATACCCCCTTTTTCACCCAATGTCAAGCAAAAAAGCCGATAATCAAAAGATTATCGGCTTTGACCTTTGATCAATTAAGCTCTGTTGCGCTTTCTTTTCTTTTTGTGGCGCATCTGACTCCTCTTATAGCAATACCTATGACAAATCCAACAGAGGATGAAACCAAAGTCATAATGATCGCTGTACCGAATTCGGCAAACAATCTTTCATAACCGTTTTGAGATGCCCAAAGCAGATTCCACGTTACAAAAAAGTTCAACTGATTAAGTATAGCAAAAGCAATTGGAAGAATAGCAGTCTTCTTATTAGCTCCCTTTACGGCAACGTGCAAAGCGGTAAGGATCGCAGGAACAAGGATAAACAGTATCAGGTATTGCCAGATAAGACAGTCCAAAAGTCCCGTAGGACCGGCAAGCACCCAAAAATACAAAACGGTGAATACAAACCATGCTGCGTAAACAATGCCTGAAATTATATTTAACTTTCTATACTCTCCCATAATCACACCTCCAAAACATAATCTTCATCTCTTTGTGGAAGCAAGGCATCTACCTCACCTACCGTTATTAACAAAAGCGAACATAACAAAACAATGTGTTTTTTCATAAATTTGTCCTCCTTTATTATTTGGTAATTAAATTATATCATTCTTCTATTTCTCTGTCAATATGAACAAGGGCAAACTGTCACATTTGACAATTTGCCCCATTGCGTTTTGTATATTGTTTATATTATTTACCCGTAAGCTGCTGCTTCTGGTATTGAAGCATATAGAGATCATAATATCTTCCGCGCTTAGCGAGAAGCTCGAAGTGATTGCCCTGCTCTATTATCTCACCGTGCGAAAGAACGATGATATTATCCGCGTGCTGAATGGTTGAAAGTCTGTGCGCAACTATCAGCATCGTACCAATGTTCATCATCTTTTCAAGGGAGTCCTGAATAAGAAGCTCGGTCTCCGTGTCGATATTCGCCGTAGCCTCGTCAAGTATCATAACACTTGGCTTGTGAATTATCGTTCTCGCAAAGGATAGAAGCTGACGCTGTCCTGCGGAGAAGTTGTTACCCCTCTCGCGAACTTCCTCGTCGAGTCCGTCCTTGAGCCTGTCTATAAAGTGATCGGCATTTACGTATTTGCAAGCCGCCATTATCTCCTCGTCCGTAAAGCTGTCCTCACGAAGCACGATATTTGAGCGGATCGTTCCGGAGAAAAGGAATACGTCCTGAAGCATCTGTCCGAAGTGACGGCGAAGCGAGGATATCTTGATATCCTTAATGTCGATTCCGTCAATAAGGATCTGTCCCTTCTGGATATCGTAATTTCTGCAGATAAGAGAAAGGATAGTTGTCTTTCCGCTTCCCGTAGATCCTACGAATGCAACGGTATCCTTAGCCTTTATCTTGAAGGACACGTCCTTAAGCACCCATTCCTCGCCCTCATAAGCGAACCATACGTTTTTAAATTCGATATTGCCTTCAACAGCTTCAAGCTCGATTGCGCCCTCGGTATCAACGACGTTTGGCGTCATATCCATAATAGCGAAGATCTTTTCGGCAGAGGCAAACGCGCTCTGCAATCTGTTGAACTGGTCTGCAAGGTTCTGAATGGGATCGAAGAAGGTCTGTATATACATATAGAACGAAACCACAACGTCCGCGCCTATCACCTGACCCAAGAAGCTGACCTCATCGATATAGCCCTTTGCCGAGAAATAGAAAAGGCAAAGAACGCTTGAAATATAGAGCATATAAATGATGGGACGGAATACGCTGAAAACGTATATCTGCTCCCTCATAGCCTTTCCGAGCTTGTTGTTCTTCTGCGCAAATTCCTTTTTCTTTCTCTGCTCCTGGTTGAAGATCTGAATGATCTTTATTCCCGAGAGGTTTTCGGAAAGGAAGGTATTGATATCCGTAGTACCGTCCTTAACTCTTCTGAAGGCTCTTCTTGAGAACTTTCTGAATATAAGAGTAAATACGAATATAAAGGGCACAAAGCAAAGCACCATAAGAGTGAGCGCATAGTTGAGCATAAGCATTGCAACTACTATCGCGACCACAAGGAAGATGTTTTTGATAAGGTTAGTCAAAATCTGCGTGAACATCATCGAGATGGCGTTCGTATCGTTCGTAACTCTCGTTACAAGCTTGCCCACGGGCATATGATTGAGCTGCGCGTAAGAAAGGCTCTCGATATGAGTGAACACGTCCTCTCTGAGTGCGGAGAGGATCTTCTGACCTATCTTCTGCAAAATAATTGCCTGGATATACTGGAATACGAGTGACGTAACAAGTATCACCGCGTATATCGCAATGTACATAACAAGGGTGTTTATCTCAAAATCGGTGTCAAGGAATTTGATGATAAAGCCCATAAGACGGGGCGAGATAACGCTGTACGCGATAGAAAACGCCATAAGAAGTCCAACGACTATGAATTTTCCAATATGGGGCTTGGCATAACGAAGCAAACGCTTCATTATCTCCGTGTCCTTCATATTTCGCTCAAAGCCGATCTCTTCTTTTTTGTTTTTAATGGAAAAATAAGCAATACCGAAAATTATACTGAAAAGTCCTGCGATGCCGCCGACAAACAAAAGAGGAAAATATTCGTACATACTACGCCCCCCTTTCCTCGTCAAGCTTCTGAAGCTCGACCATAAGCTTGTAATCGGGACAGGTCTCAATAAGATTTTCGTGCGTTCCGACTGCTACGATCCTGCCGTCGTCAACGAACACTATCTTGTCCATCTTCTCAACCGTTGAGATCCTGTGCGCGATAAGGATAGTGGTCCTTCCGCGTCTGTTATCGCGAAGATTGTCTATAATGACCTTCTCCGTCTTGGTATCGACAGCGCTTACGGAGTCATCAAGAATAAGAATGGACGCCTCCTTCATAAGCGCACGGGCAATCGAAATTCTCTGCTTCTGTCCGCCCGAAACCGTAACTCCCCTCTCGCCAAGTATTGTCGCGTATTTTGCGGGGAATTCCGTAATGTTTTCGTGAACGTCCGAAAGCTTAGCGGCTCTTACTACCTCGTCCGAGCTTGAAGCATCGCGCGAGAAAGCGATATTATTTTCAATAGTGTCGCTGAAAAGGAAATTATCCTGCGGAACGTAGGCGCAGAAATTTCTGAGCGTTTTTATTGGAATGGTGTTAACGTCCCTTCCATCTATAAACAGGGATCCGTCGGGTACATTATAAACTCTCAAAATAAGATCGACTATTGTCGTCTTACCGGAGCCCGTCTTACCGATTATACCAACGTTTTCACCCGCGTTGATCTTGAAGCTGACGTTTTCAAGAACATCATAATCACCGTCGGGATAAGCGAAATTGAGATTTCTGAACTCAATATCACCTCTTATATGATCTACCTGCTCAACTGATGCAGAGTCCTTAACGTCGGGCTTCGCGTCAAGCAGCTCGGAAATTCTCTTGAGAGAGGCTTTTCCGCGGCTCGTCATATCAATAAGCATTGAAAGCGCCATAATGGGCCATACGATCGATGTAAAGTAACCGTAAAACTCTATAAGCTCACCGACCTTGAAGTCGCCTCTGTAAACGAGGTATCCGCCGTAGCCGAGTATGATACATACAACGGACTGAACGAAGAACGTAACAGAAATGTGAAGCAAGGTAGAGATCTTTGTGAACTCAATATTTATATTCTCGTTCTCCTTGTTGAGCTTTTTGAATGCCCAAAGCTCCTTGAACTCCTTAACGAACGCCTTGATAACGGCTATGCCGGAGAAGTTTTCCTGAGTGAAATCTGAGAGTTGCGAGAATTTTTCCTGTCTCTGCTCCCATTTCTTCGTCATATACTTACCAACAAAGGCTCCGACAGCGAAAAGCAAGAACATTGGAACGAATGCAAGAAGCGTAAGCAGAGGGTCGAGCTTTGACATCTTGTAAACTGCCATTCCCGTAAGAGCCACCGCGTCAACGAGCATAAGCGTGCCATCGCCGAAGCACTCGTTTATCTGGGAAAGGTCGTTCGTAAAGAGAGACATCATATTTCCGACCTTATTGACCTGATAATACTGCTGTGAAAGATCCTTGCAGTGATCGAACATCCTCTCTCGAAGATCCGTCTCAACCTTGATCGCCGTACCGAACATACAGATTCTCCACAGGAATCTGCCAAATGCTATCACCAATATCGTAAGTATCATCGGAGCGCAGATCCTGTCAAGTAAAAAGCCAAGATCAAATTTCAAAAGCTCCCCGCCCACTTCAACGTAGCCATCGTTAAGTCCCGTAATTATATGGTTATAAAATTCGGGTATCTTAAGCTGAAAAAAGTCAACGGCAACAAGCGCCGCAACACCGAGCAAAAGCGCGAAGAAGTGCTTGAAATAATACTTATTCACGTATTTTCCAAATACCATAGCATTCCCTCCCTTACTAAAAAATCTAAATTTTATTGTATCACATTTTTTTATTATGTGCAACTAAAAATTCAAAAAACATCTACATTTTTCTATATATTTTCATTTTGTTCATAAAATAAAAGCTTTTTCACCAATAATTGATATTATTTTTGTCTTTTGCACTTGTTTCAGTGCAAAAAATGTGATAAAATAATTAAGTTAATTCATTTAAGGAGAAAAGAAATGGATATATTCATATACGTTCTTATAGCAGTATTGGCAATAATTCTGTCAGCATCATATATATGCTTTTTTAAGGTCTTTCGAACTGCAAAAAGAAAAACGCTCGCCGCAGATGAATACGATCTTCCTCCCGGCGAGATATACGAGCCATATTACCCCCAGATGCGAAAATGGGTTGATGAGATCCGTTCAATGAAGCGAGAGCTTTTTGAAATAGAGAGCTTCGATGGTTTAAAGCTCCGCGGCTACTATTACGAATACTCTCCCGATTCACCTCTCGAGCTAATATTTCACGGATACGGCGGAAATGCAGAGCGCGATCTTTCGGGCGGCGTTGAACGTTGCTTCGCTCTTGGCAGAAGCGCCGTTCTTATCGATCAGAGGGGCGCGGGAATGAGCGAGGGACGCATATGCTCCTTCGGCATAAACGAAAGGCGCGACTGCCTTGAATGGATAAAATTCGCTACGCGCAAATTCGGTAAAGAGCGTCCGATAATCATAGGCGGTGTATCAATGGGTGCCGCCACGGTTATGATGGCTGCAGGCGAGGACTTGCCAAGCAACGTAGTCTGCGTAATGGCGGATTGCGGCTATTCCTCTCCCAAGGAAATAATCAAAAAGGTGGTACGGGAGATGAAGCTTCCTTCCTCCATCGTCTACCCTTTCATCCGTCTTGGCGGTATGCTCTACGGCAAATTCGACATTGAAGAGACCTCACCCATCAGTGCGGTAGCAAGATCGAAAACTCCAATAGTATATATCCACGGCGACACGGACGATTACGTTCCTCACTCTATGAGTGTTGAATGCTATGAAGCGACAAAATCACCCCGAAAGCTCGTAACCATAGAGGGCGCAGGACACGGCCTCGCCTTCCCCAAGGATCCCGAAAAATACGTTGAGTCCCTTCGTGAATTTGAATCAGAGGCAAGGCTTTTCACCAAATAAAAATCAAAGGAGAATCCCGATGGGATTCTCCTTTTCAGTTTATTTTTTATTCAAGAACGATATAGTAAAGATTTGTCGAATCAGCCTTGCTTATCGTGTGGCTTCCCGCCTCAAGCTCGACCGTTATGATATTTGTATCGCTCGTGTATTTCACTCCATCCACCTTAACGCTTGCTCTGGGGTTGAAAACGAGGGTAAGCGTTCTTGCCTCCGTCAACGTAAACGTGATCGAAGTCTCGCTTTCAAGCTTCAAGCACTGAGTAAGGCTCTGACCGTCATAGCTGATAGTTCCCTTGCTTTTTGAAAGATTACCGTTTATCTTAAAGAAATCAGAGTTCTTTCCGCTCTCGTGGAAATTATGGATTATAGTGCCCTCGGGAGTGGGAGTAACCTCTGTGCCGCCCGTACTATCTCCACCTTCATTACCGCCACCGGTGCTGCCGCCGCTTGACGAATTTCCAACGTTCGTGGAAACGAGCGAGCTTCTGTAAGACCTGATCGCAGCCATGAGCTCAGCGTTTATCTCAAAGGATGAATCGTCCGCCTCGGTAAATTCCCACTTGAGATCTCCGCCCTGAACTCTTCCGGCATATGCCTTAACGGTAAGCATAGCATCCTGCGCGCTCTCTGCGTTGTAGGAATACATCGAGCTGTCCGTGTCAAAATTACTGTATGTGTGTCCGCCCTTCTTCGAGCAGATGCTCTGGGGCAATACCTCATCCCTGCTTGAAGCAACGAATGCATCGTATTCTACCTTGTTGGACGCGCTGTAAGGAACGAACGTACCGCCAACGATGTAGTCGCCGAAGCTCTTGATAACGCCGCCGTCCTCACCAGAGAACGTGCCCTCTCCGTCACCGGCTATATCACTTCCCTGCATCGACGTGAGCATGGGATATTTAGTATTTCTGAAGTAGTTAGCCTCGGATAATACCGAGCTTCCGCCGCCCGCGGCACCGATGCCGTATTTTGAAACGCCGTCGTAGAAATTATTGTAAACGTGAACGTTCGCGTTTCTGACTCTGGGATGGCGCGAATCGGAATGATCGAACCAGTTGTGATGGTAGGTGATGTAATCTGCACTCGCTCCCGTAGAAGCATCAAGCAAGCAGCATTTGCCCGATTCAAAGAAATGGTTGAACGAAACGGTTATATATTGCGACTTCTTGATATCGAGCGAGCCGTCGCCCTTGTTCTGGTCGGAATCACTTCCCGCCTGACCGTAGAAGAAATCTATATTATGAAGCCAGAGGTTGCAGTTATCGGTGTCAACGGATATACCGTCGTCCTTAAAGTTCATAATACCGATATTGCGCATCTCAACGTTCTTGCAGTTCCTGATCAAAAATCCAAAGCCGTTAACGGTCGCATCGTTTCCAACACCCTCAATGGTGATATTCATATCGGTGTATGCACTTCTGCCCTTGATCTGAATTCCCTGGGCAGAGCTTGAAAAATGATCCACATCCGAAGCAGATATCATACCTATTATGCGGATACAAAGGATATCGCCGGAGGTATTTGCCTTTTGCTTTGCGTCAAGGATGGTCTGAAGTCCCGTCTGTGTCGCGCCGTTGACAGTAGCAGTCACTGTCTTTGCGTTGCCTGCGGTAACGTATATTACCTGTGCGCTCGCTTTGAGCGTTCCGTCGTCGTTATATGCACCGCTCGCGCTGCCGCCGACGAAGCCAAAGCCCTCCCTTACGTGTGCGACCGTCTCCTCGGTAAAGGAGGTGGCTGCTTCCGTAAGCTCCTCGCCGTTATGCACGGGAACGATCTTTATCTCGTACTCACCTGCGGCAAGTCCAAGAATATCGCATCTGTAATACGAACCGTAATTTCTTATAAGCTCAGTATCGACGCGCTCACCGTCGCAGTAAACGTTGTAATCTGTAATATTTGCATAGGGCTTCCACTCACAATAGATAGTCTCAAACGAATATCCCGTCAGAGTAACGTCGATATCGCCCTCAATAACGGGCGGATCGCCAGGCAGCTTTGAGGTAGTGCCGCCGGATGACGAGCTTGAAGAACTCGTCGAGCTACTCGTCGAGCTACTTGTAGATCCACTCGTTGAGCTGCTTGTAGATCCACTCGTTGAACTGCCACCGGGCGTAAAGATCTCGCACGCGCTGAGCAATCCCAAGCATAGAGAAGCCAAAAGAATTATAGCCAGAAATTTTTTCATAGTAAGATCCTTTCATAATTTTATGAACATCTATTTTTATTTTACATCATTTTAATCAAAATAGCAATACTTTTCGTAATCAGAGCCCTCATTTCATTCATTTATCCAATTTTAAACCCGCTTTTTTGTATATAATAACAAAGATTCGCCCCTTTTTCAGAGGCGAATCTTAATTTTATTGATTTTCACAAAAAGGATCGTCAGAAAGCACAAGCTCACCGTTTTGAAGCTTGTAAACATCAAGCTCCAGATCTCTTTGAAGAGGAAGCTCCTTCATTTTTTCAAATCTGTCAAACGGGAGCGGATGCGCCCTGCCCTCTCTGATCTCCGTGATAAGCTCATCAATACTGAATACTTTTCTTTCAAGCGCAACGCCCGATACCTCCTCGCGATCGATGAGGGAGTGATTGTCCGTACCGCCCGTCATAGGAAGACCGAGATTTTTAGCGTATTCGTAAGCCTGCCTTGAATATACGTCCTTGTGACCTATATTGAGAACCTCTACCGCATCAACGTGATCAAGCGAAAGACGGATATCCGAGATATAATAGCACACTCTGAAGGGATGCGCCTGAATAACGAAGCCGCCCGCCTGCCTTACAGTCTTAAAAAACGGCTCTCGCTTCATATCCCTGATCTCGGGATGCGCCTTCAACCATTCGGGAGAGATACCGAGAACGATGTATTCGTCGTTTCCGTCCATAAACTTCTGCTCAAAGCCAAAGAAAACACTAAAGCCGTGCTTGTCGCCCTCGGCTTTAACTCTATCAAAGCTCTTACAGTATTCGTCAATAAAAACGTCCCACGGGAGCTTGCGGTTAATCGCGGTGTTGCCGTAATAAAAATGATCGGTCACCACCATACCGGAATATCCGCGGTTCATATAGAATTTAATATATTCCTCAGGCTCAACGATCGAGCAAAGGCTTGATACGCATGTGTGCGCGTGCAATTCGTAGTAAAACATCTTTTCTCCAATAAATAAATTTTCCTTAATTATACCCCCAAAATCGAAAAAAGTCAATAAATACACGTTTAAAAAATTCACAGTTGACAAAATCACCAAAACGTGATATAATAACTTGTTAAAAATACATAGTAACTTAATTCAAGGAGATATAATCGTGAGATTTTTTGATCTTATCGGCGATAGCCTTTTAGATACGCTCAAGCTGTTGCCCTTCTTATTTTTGACCTATATACTTATGGAGTACCTCGAGCATCGCGCAGGAGGCTCCGCAGAGAAATTTCTTAAACGCTCGGGACAATTCGGCTCCGTTCTTGGAAGTGCGCTCGGCATCCTTCCCCAGTGCGGCTTTTCATCCGCCGCTGCGGGACTTTACAGCGCAAGAGTGATATCCATAGGCACGCTTATCGCGGTATTCCTTTCAACGAGCGACGAGATGGTTCCCATCTTCATCGTAAACGGAAACCTCACACTTATGATCAAGGTGCTTGCCGTAAAATTTGTGATCGCGCTCGTATCGGGCCTCGCTATCGACCTTATACTCAATGCGATATATAAGAAAAGAGGCGTAACTCCCACCCCCAATATCGAGGAGATCTGCGAAAGAGATAACTGCCATTGTAAGCACGACATCTTAAAATCTGCGCTCGTCCACACGGGCAAGGTAACGCTCTTCATCTTCATTTTCAGCTTCGTGCTTAACTTCCTCGTTTACTTCGTGGGTGAAAGCAATATCGCACTTCTCATTCTCAATAAGCCCGTCATAGCAAATATCCTCGCAGCCATCGTTGGACTCATCCCCAACTGCGCGTCAAGCGTAGTGATAAGCGAGCTTTTCCTTGACGGAATGCTCTCCGCAGGCGCACTCATTTCGGGACTCTTGGTAAACTCCGGCGTCGCCCTCGCAGTACTTTTCAGAGCCAACAGACCGAGAAAGAACACCCTCGCCATCATGGGAATACTCCTCGCTATCTCAATCGTTGCAGGAATCGTCATCGACCTCACTCCCCTCGGCACCTGGCTCGCAGTCTAATTAAATATCAAAATCAAAAGGCGTTCATCCGAACGCCTTTATTTTTTCATCAATAATAATATAACCCCCACCGCAAGCGGCGTCAGGATACTGCCCCTACCTCTTCTTTCGTCATAGCAATGCTCACTTTTTTCCATTTCGGGCTCCGCAGACTGCTCCGCCCTCGGCACATTTCTCATTCCCTGCGCCGTGTTCTCCAAAATATGCCTTAAAACAGTATTCTTATCCATAAGCACCTCCGCATTCACTATCCATTATATTCTCACACAAAAAAATCGCTCACAAGCCGTGAGCGATTTTTTATGTAATTTAAAAATTATCTCTTGAATACGGAGAAGAGATCGTCAAAGTCGAGATCGTCGGACTCTTCGGGAGCGGGCTCTGCCTTCTTCTCTTCCTTCTTGGGAGCCTCTGCCTTCTTAGCAACCTGAGCAGCCTGATCCTCAAACTTCTTTTCAAAGCCTGTAGCGATGATGGTAATTCTCATCTCGTCCTCAAGCTCGGGATCAAAAGCAACACCCCAGATAACGTTCGCATCGGGATTAGCCTCCTGAGCGATCATAGTGGAAGCAACGTCAACGTCCTCAAGTCCAACGTCGGGAGAAGCGGTAATGCTGATAAGCACGCCGGATGCACCCTTGATGGATGTTTCAAGAAGAGGACTGGAGATAGCAGCCTTAGCCGCAAGCTCTGCCTTATCCTTACCTGTTGCGTTACCAACGCCCATATGAGCGTAGCCCGCATCCTTCATAACGGATGTAACGTCTGCAAAGTCAAGGTTGATGAACGCAGAAACGTTGATAAGCTCGGAAATACTCTGAACACCGCGGCGAAGAACGTCGTCCGCAGCCTCAAAAGCGTTTGCGAGAGTAATTCTTGTATCGGATGTCTGCTTAAGTCTTTCGTTGGGAATGACAACGAGAGCGTCAACGTAGGAAGAAAGAGCAGCAATGCCGTCCTCTGCCTGATTCATTCTTCTTGTACCCTCAAAAGCAAAGGGCTTGGTTACGATAGCAACCGTAAGAATGTCCATCTCTCTTGCAATTCTTGCAACTACGGGAGCAGCTCCCGTACCTGTGCCGCCGCCCATACCTGCGGTGATAAAGCACATATCCGCGCCGGAAAGAAGAGCCTTGATATCGTCAACGGACTCCTCAGCAGAGCGAGTACCGATAACGGGGTTAGCACCTGCTCCAAAGCCCTTTGTTACCTTTTCACCGATAACGAGCTGAACGGATGCGTCACTTCTCTTAAGCGCCTGTCTGTCTGTGTTGATAGCAATGAATTCAACGCCCTTTATATTTGTATTGATCATACGGTTAACAGCGTTGTTACCGCCGCCGCCTACACCAATAACCTTAATATTAACGCCACTGCTCATGCTGTCGTCGTGTTCAAAAATCATTATGATATCCTCCAAATTTCACAAAAATAAATGATAAGTTCGTCCAATATATATAATAATATATTTTTAGAATAAAAGCAAGAGTTTTTTTGTATTTTTTGTGAAAAATCGAAGATTTTTTTAATTATTTTTTGATAAGTGCCAAAATCTCGCCGTAAATGTGCTTGTTGGCATCGGATTTTGCAAACTCCGATATATTTTTTTCAAGCTCACTTCTCTTCTCAGGTGATGCTGCAAGTCCGTCAACCGTATCCGAGAATAATGCATCGTCAAGTCCGCTCTCCTCAAGCATAACGACCGCTCCCGCATCTGCAAGCACCTTTGCATTTTTATACTGATGATTGTCAACAACGTTGGGAGAAGGTATCATAACGCACGCCTTTTTCATCATAGCAAGCTCCGATATCGTCATAGCACCCGCGCGGCAAATAATTATGTCGGCAGCACTCATTCTCACGTGCATATCGTGGATGTATTCCATCATGCAAAGATCCTCGTTCTTATCAAGCCCCGCCGCCTTGAATTGAGCGGAAAAATCCTCATAATAGTTTTTTCCCGTCGCGAGATGACAGATGACATCGCCCCCCTGCTTATCAAGATGCTTCATATAAGCAAAGACCGTCTCGTTTATTCTCTGCGCGCCAAGGCTTCCTCCAAAGGCAAGCACATAGGTCTTTTCGTCCGGAATACCGAGCTTCTCTCTTGCGCTCTGGTAATCAAAGCCTCCAAATCCGCCTCTTAAGGGATTGCCAACGTGGACCACCTTTTCCTTTGCGGCTATGTAGGCCTCCGTCTCCTTAAAATTGACGAGTATCTTATCAAGACTGCCCTGAAGCTGTCTTATCGCAAGTCCGGGACGCGCGTTGGACTCATGCGCAACCGTGGGTATCCCCATTCTCGCCGCGACCTTAAGCGCGGGCCAGCAAACGTATCCGCCCGTACCTATAACTATGTCCGGCTTAAACTCCTTTATTATGCGCTTAGCCTCAAATTGCGAGCTTATCATAAGAAACGCCGCCTTGATATTCCTTGGAGAAAGAGAGCGGCTTACTCCCATAATATTTACGTGGTGGAGCTTATAGCCCTCCTTGGTAACAAGTGTATTTTCAAGTCCGCGCGCAGTTCCCACAAATTCGATCTGCGCATTGGGATCATTCTTTTTTATCGTGCTTGCAATTGCGAGAGCAGGATTTATATGTCCAGCAGTTCCTCCGCCCGTCATTAAAACTCTCATATTTTTCATCCTTTCATTTTTTTCGTATTGAACTGTATTTTGATACCGAAAGTATTATTCCCATCTCAAATATCTGGAGCGCGAGCGACGTACCGCCCGAGCTGAAGAACGGCAGGGATATTCCCGTATTTGGCATGGAATTAGTCACCACCGCAATATTAAGCGCCGCTTGAAGCGCCACCTTGAAGGTAAGCCCGAAAACAAGTAGCGAGGTATATGCATCAGGAGCGCGCGATGCTATTTTAAAGCCTCTTATAACGAGAAGGCAGAACAGACCTATAACGGCAAGCGCGCCGAAGAATCCAAGCTCCTCGCAAATTATCGTAAATATAAAATCATTCTGCGGCTGGGATACGTATCCGTGCTTTTGGCGGCTGTTTCCAAGCCCAACACCGAAAAGTCCTCCCGAACCTATAGCATACAATCCCTGAAGCGTCTGCCACGCAGGACCCAGAGGATCGACCTTTTCTATATAGAGCCAGGTGTTCACCCTCTCCTGAGCGTAATCGGAAACAAGGATGAGCGCACATCCCGCCACCGCAATAAAGCCGAGGATCAAGGCTATCCACTTTGCGCGTGTTCCGCCCATGTACATAACCGCGATCCCTATCATTCCCACTATCATAAGCCCCGAAATATGCTTTTCAAGAGCTATGAGAATACACACCGCGCCAAATATGCACGCGGGATACAGAACTCCGTATTTAATATCCGAGCGATCAAGCTTTCGTTGTGCTATCCTGTCGGAATATTTGGACATATATAGCGCAAGCATCATAACGACGCCCGTTTTTGCTATCTCCGAGGGCTGGACCGTGATAAATCCAAGATCGAGCCATCTCTGCGCTCCTCCTCCGTCACTGCCGATAAAAATAACAAGAACGAGTAAAACGAGCGATACTCCGTAAAGCCCCGTTCCAAACGCCTTCCAAAAGCGCGGAGTGGCGTATATCACAAAAAGCAAGGTTATGATAGCTGCCGCCACGGCAAAAATAACGTATCGCACGGTAAAATACCAATCGTCGCCATACTTCTGCTCTGCATAGACATAGCTTGCGCTGTGTGAGGTGATCGCTCCAAAACAAAGTAAAACGATTACATATATGAGAAAGCGCACGTCCACGCCGCTTCTATAAGTAACCGTTTTGCTCTTCCCCTCCGAAACGGCGGAGGCACCGTCGGGCGCAATCGGTCGGGAACGGGGTATATCCCCCGAATACCGTTTTTCGCGCCGCGATTCTAAATATTTATTTATTTTTTCTTTTATTCTTTTATACTTCTTGACCGCTACGCTCTCTGCCAAGGCTTATATACCGAAATAAGCAAGCACGCAGAACGCGAGCGTTACGAGTGAGAATATCACAACGATCTTTATCTCACTCCAACCGCATTTTTCAAAATGATGATGAATGGGCGCCATCTTGAAAACTCTGATCTTTCTACCGGAAAGCTTGAAAACACCGACCTGGATTATATCCGAAGCCGCCTCGATAAGATAGATGATACCTACGAGAAAGATTATCATCGGCTCGTCAAGCACAAAGACCGCACCAACCACGAGACCACCGAGAAAGAGCGAGCCCGTATCACCCATAAACACCCTTGCAGGATAGAAATTGTAAACCAGAAATCCCGCCGTCGCGCCAACGAGCGCAGCACCGATGAGAATAAGGATCTTATCATTAAGGCTCATACCTACCGCAGCAAAGAAGAGTCCCACTACAAGTGTAACCGAGCTTGCAAGACCGTCAATGCCGTCCGTAAGGTTTACGCTGTTTACAAAGCCGATAATAAGCACGAAGGCAAAAACGTAATAGAACCAGCCAAGCTCAAGGCTTACACTCGTAAAAGGAATGTGAAGAGCGGTATTTATATTATCCGTCAGCGACATAGCCGCAAGATAAAGGATCGCCGCAAGGGACTGAAGAATGATCTTCTGCTTTGCGGTAAATCCCTCGTTCTGCTTCTTAACAAGCTTGGTATAATCGTCAAAAAATCCTATCATACCGTTAAGCACCGCAAGACCCAGTGCAAGAGCGAGAGGGATAAGCTCTCCGCTTTCGCCGTTTACATCAAAAATAATAGCAACAATAACCATAACTGCCAATATTGCCATAATAAAGCAGATGCCGCCCATAGTGGGAGTACCTGCTTTATTCTTGTGCCAACGGGGTCCGATCTCAAGGATCTTCTGACCGACCTTACGGCTTTGCAATATGGGAATTATGAGCTTTTCAAGTATTACCGTAACAAAGAATACGGCAAGTGCAACTGTAATAAACTCAATAATCATTTTGTCCTCTTAAATCAAACCAACTGTGCTTTAACGTAATTAAGCACGTTCTCAGCCGCAATGGAGCGGCTCGCCTTAACGAGAAGCACGTCTCCGCTCTTAAGAACGCCGAGAAGCTTCTTACCAACGCTCTCCGCGTCCGTTACAGGGCTTCTGAATATCTGCTTTTCGCTCATTCCGTTTGCCGCCGCGCCGTCAGCGAGATTTTTTGATGAAAGCTCGCCGTAGGTAAAGAGGAAATCGGGATGCTTTTCTGCAAGATAAGAGCCAACACCTGCGTGGAGCGCAGGACTCGTAGCACCAAGCTCCTTCATATCGCCGAGAAGCGCGATCATTCTTCCGCCGTTGCGCTTTGCGGTAACACCGAGAACATTGATAGCCGCGTGCATTGACTCGGGGCTTGCATTGTAGCAGTCCTCGATAACGGTAACACCGCCGACCTCGTAGATATTCTGGCGCATTCCCGCGGGAACGTAGGAAATAAGGCCCTCTCTTATCTGCACTTCATTCATATTCATGCTAAGACCCACCGAGAAGGCTACCATAGCATTGTAAACGTTATGCTCGCCCGCAAGGCTGATCTCGATATTCTTGTATTCGCCATCGGGTGTTCTCATATCGAAAACGAGTCCCCCGTCAGCCTCTCTTACGTTGCTTGCAAAATAATCGCAGGCTTCGTTCTTCATACCGAAGTAAAGAGTATTGTATCTATCGCTCTTATGATCTGCAAGCAAGGGCTCGTCGCCGTTTAAGAAAAGCGTACCGCCGTCGCGGAGTCCTGAGGTGATCTCCATCTTTGCTCTGCAGATGTTCTCTCTTGAGCCAAGAGCCTCAAGGTGTGAGGAGCCGATATTCGTAACGATGGCAACGTCGGGCTTTGCAGCCTCGCTCATATACTCGATCTCACCGAGACCGCTCATACCCATCTCAAATACCGCCGCATCGTTTTTCTGACTAAGCTCAAGCATACTCATAGGCATACCAATCGTAGAGTTGAAATTTCCCGTAGTCTTATAAAGCTTATATTTTCTGTCAAGCACGGCTGAAACGAATTCCTTTGTGGTAGTCTTACCAACCGAGCCCGTGATAGCAACCGTCTTAACGTCAACCTGACTCTTAACGTATTCCGCGATATCACGGATAGCGCGAACAGAGTCCTGAACAAGGATGACCGCGATTCCCTTAACGTCAAGGGGGATCCTCTCTGCGATAACGCAGCGGCAGCCCTGCTTAACTACGTTTGAAATGAAGGAATGTCCGTCAACTCTCTCGCCGCGGATAGCTACGAACATAGATGTGTTGTCCGCCTCGCGTGAGTCGGTGCATACCGTCTCGAAAAGGACCTTATGCTCGCACGCAACGGAATAAAGAGTGCCACCGCAGATCGATGCCACCTTATCAGCCGTAAGACGTCCAAGACCAAGTCTTATCTTCATAGCTCATTCCTCCTTTTTCTTTTTATCATTTATCTCGCGGATTATCTCCCTCTCATCAAAATGAAAGCGACCGCGACCGTTAATTTCGTAATTTTCGTGTCCCTTGCCCGCAAGGAGAACCACGTCACCCTCGCGTGCGAGTGCCATCGCGCAGCCGATAGCGTTTTTTCTGTTTTGAATAACTATATATTCTTTGCTTTTGTCTATCCCTTGAAGGATATCGTTTATAATGCTTTCAGGATCCTCGCTTCGCGGATTATCATCCGTAATCACCGTAATATCCGCAAACGCCGTTGCGATGCCGCCCATCTTGGCTCGCTTCTCTTTTTCGCGATCCCCGCCGCATCCGAAAAGCAGAATGATCCTCGATCCTTCCCTTTTGAAGCTCCGAACGGCTATTAATAGCTGCTCAAGAGCATCGGGCGTGTGAGCATAATCAATAAAAATATCATATCCAAGCTCGTCGGACTCCGGGACTCTCTCAAGCCTTCCGCGAACACCCGAAAATCTCTCGATCGCTCTCTCTGCATCCTCTCTGCCGATCCCAAGCTCAATAGCCGCGGCTATCGCCTGCATCGAATTCATCACCGAAAAGCCACCGGGAGCTCTGCAAAAAGCGTTTATGCGCTCAGCTTGCGTTTTTATAGTATATTTCGTTCCGTGCTCGCCAAAATAACTAATGGATTCAGCAAAATAATCCGCTTTTTCCGTAAGCGAGCAGGTCTTAGCGGAGCATTTTGCACTTTGCAAAATTCTTTTTCCGTAATCTCCGTCAATATTTATTATTCCAAGCTTGCACTTATCAAATAAGCAAAGCTTCGATTTGAAATAATCTTCCATATCACCGTGGAAATCAAGGTGATCCTCGGTAAGATTGGTAAAAATTCCAACCTCGAAATCGATCGGCTCAAGCTTGTGCAGCTTCAGGGCGTGTGAGCTTGCCTCCATCACTACCCACTCGATCCCGGCGTCCGAGATCCTTCGGAGCATTGGATATAGCTCCTCAGGATCGGGCGTTGTGAAATTTTTTGCGGAGTCATCGGATTTTTCGGAAAAGGACGAACAATTCAGAGTCCCGATGATCTCACAGTCTCTTTTGGAAGAATCAAAAATATGTTTAATCATAACCGACACGCTCGTTTTACCGTTCGTACCCGTTACACCAATAAGCTTTAGCTTTTTCGTCGGCTCACCGCAAAGGACGTTCATAGCCCTCGCAAGCGATGCCCTCGTGTTTTCGACCGTGATCGAGCGATCGCACGCGTATCTCTTATCCTCGATCACCGCGGCATAAGCTCCCCTTTCAAGGGCGGCTCTAATATAGCGATGACCGTCATCCCTCGTACCGCTAAGGCAGAAGAAAAGATAATTTCTCTTGACCCTTCTCGAATCCGAGGTTATCTCCTCGATCTCCGCATCCGCAAGATGTGGGGGACAATCTATATTTGCTCCGCGGCAGATATCGTAAAGTCTCATAAAGCCTCCATTTTTTGAAATGCTTTAAACTTCCTTTATCAGTCGGGATCTTCGTATCTTAGTCTTATAGTTATTACCGTTCCCTCGGGAACGTAGGTGCCGGCTCCTATCGATTGCTCAACGACCGTCGCACCGCCTCCGCTGAGGTAGTTATCCGTACCCGTAATGCAAACGTTGAGTCCTGCATCAGCAAGGAGCTGATTTGCGACAAATGCGTTCTTGCCCACCAGGGATGGTACGGCAACACTTCCCTCCTCACGGGCATCCCCCGTGTAAAGAGTCAACGTCCTGTTATTTTTATCTATCAAAGCGTCCGCTCGTGGGATCTGACTCGTTACGTACTCACCGTCTCCCTTGACGTTCACCTTGTATCCAAGCTCCTCCGCCCACGAAAGCGCAGAGGAAAGCTCCATATTTTCAAAATTCGGAACGCTCACCTCGTTAACGAGTGCCTCGTCCCTCTGCACTCCGATATACGGAAGCACAGTTTCAAGAAAAGCTCCAACGTACGGCGCGGCTACCACACTTCCGTAAAGTACGCCGCGGCTCGGCTCGTCAACCATCATAAGCACCGCTATCTCGGGATCGTCCGCAGGAGCGAATGCAACGCACGAGCAAACGTAAGCCTTAACACCCTCAACGCGTATCTCTGTTCCCTTCTTTTCGCTCGTTCCGGTCTTTGCGGCTATCTTGTAGCCCGCAACGTAAACGTTCTTCGCGCCTCCGTCACCCGAAACACCGCTCTCAAGTATCTCTGCAACAGTCTTGCAGACATCACTACTTATCACCTGCCGCCTAATCTGCGTTTCGTGTGAATAAGTAACAGTTCCGTCAGAGTCCGTTATGCTTTCCACTAAATACGGCTCAAGCAGATATCCGCCGTTGGCGGCTGCCGCTATCGCCATTATATGTTGAATAGGAGTTATATTAAAGTTTTGTCCGAACGCGTAGATCGCAAGGTCAAGCCCCGTCATCGCGTTCTGCGTTTTTACCACGCTGTTTCCTTCACCGGGAAGATCGATTCCCGTCTTTTCAAGATAACCGAAGGATCTGAAATAATCGTAAAACCTGCCGACGCCAAGCCTCTCGCCAAGAGTCATAAACCACACGTTGCAGGATTGCACAAGTCCCTGCGCAAAGCTGAGAGGACCGTGTCCCTTTCGCTTGTGGCAATGTATGGTGTGCCCGAATATCCTGAGCGATCCGCCGCAGCAGACCGTGTCACCCGAAAGATTTACCTTGCCTTCGCTAAGCGCCATCGACGAGGTGAGTATCTTAAAAGTCGAACCGGGAATGTAGGAGTCGGATACCGCCTTGTTCCTCCACATATCAAAAAGATAATCCTGATATGCTTTTTCGTATTCCGCGCTTCCTTCCGCAAGTCCGTCACTCAGCAGAAAATTCGAATAATAATCGTTCAAAGTCCACGGATCGTTAAGATCGAAGCCAGGGACCGTAGCCATTGCAAGCACCGCTCCCGTTTTCACGTTAACGACGACGCCGCAGGCTCTGTTCTGCGCTCCGCTCTCGGAAATTTCCGCAAGCAGCTGCTCCTCAAGTGCGCGCTGTATATATGAATCTATCGTAGTAGTTATTTTGCTTCCGTTTTCGGCGGGAACGTACGTATCGAATTCACCGGGCATCTCGTTGCCAAACGAATCCCGCGCGGTCAGATAATAACCGTTCGTTCCCCGAAGAGCCTCATCGTAAAACGCCTCAAGCCCGTATATTCCAACGCCGTCCGTGTTTGTAAATCCAAGCACCGACGAGCCGAGCGAGCCGTTTGGATAGTATCTTTTATTCGTCGCCTCAAGGAATATCATATCGTGATATCCGTTCTCATCAATAAAGGCGCGCACCGCATCCGCTCTTTCATCGGATACGTCCTTAGCCACCGTCCTGTCAAGATATCGCGTGTATGTCGTATGCTTGTAAACCTTTTCGTAATCAAGCTCCAAAATGCCCGAAAGCCCCTTTGCGATGTCCTCCGCATAACGCGTGCCAACTCCGTCCTTCTTTTGCTTTGCGGAGATCTTTGACGGCGAAATGAATACACGGTAGGTCGTGATATTCGTTGCAAGCACCTCGCCGTTCGCGTCAAGAATTATCCCGCGCTCGGCTTCGAGAATGCTCTGCGTATTCATCTGATCGATGACCTTGCTTAAATATCGGTCGTAATCGACCGTTTGTATTATCAATATTCTTCCGAGAAGCATTGCAAATACCAATAGCATTCCCACAAGAACAGTTAATGCTCTTTTAATCGTTTGAGGACTTAAGCGTCCACTCTTCAATACCTTCACACTCCTTAATCCGCACCGATTAGAAAAAATAAACGGTGAGAGCCGGATTCAAGCAAATGGGCCGTTGCTTTTGCTCCGTGCCGTGTGTCTAACCTCCACGAAAGACACCGACCTGCTCTTCACCGTTTTTCAAATGTGGCAAATTAAGAATTCTGCCATCTCCATCTTATTCGACGAAGACCGGCTTTATGATTTTCCATCTTGAAAATCACTCTGGTATTGTGTTTTGAAATCTATGCTATGCCGAAGATAACTGCCGAACCGATTATTAGGATAAGAGAGAGCGCGATAGCACCAAACGTAAACATCGACTTAAAATCAAAGCTCCGCTCTTCTCTTTCCAAAAGCTCGCCGCGCCTTGCGCGTATTTCTTCAGCCTTATTCGTTTTTTTAGTTTTTACGGACGGATCCTTCTTTTCCTTCCGCTCCGCTCTGTCGATCTCAGTCTCAACTCTCGCCTTGGGATTTACCCTGTCCGCTTCAAGTCTGAGCTGTGCTCCGACGTTTTTCTTGACCGTTTTATCGGGAGATATCTTCTTGTATCTCTTCTGATCGATGTTGTCAAGGACGATTGCCGTGTCGAGACGGTTCTCATACGCGGGCGCGTACTCGCGCGTCGCGCGATAGAAATTCACGAAATCGCCATCGGTCATATATCTTCTGCCGTTTTCGATTCCGTTTTTGTATTTCTGCTTTTCATAAGCGGCTTTGAACGAGGTCTTGTAGAAGCTTGGAGCGACCGTTCTCGAAGATAGCTCCTTGTCCTCCTGCTCCGCGCTCTCAGGTGCGCCGCTGTAATTCATTCCGCGATTTCTGTATCTTGCGCAAAGCTCGTCGATCGCTCTATTGTCAAAGGGAACGTTCTGAGCCTTTTTCATCGCGAAAATCCTTTCATCTATATTTTTTCCACCACTCTGAGCTTCGCGCTCTTGCTTCGTGAATTTATTGCAAGCTCCGCATCACTCGGAAGTATCGGCTTTTTGGTAAGTATCTTGATTTTGGGCTTGTTTCCGCACACGCAAACGGGAAAATCCTTTGGACAGGTGCATCCGCTTGCAAGCGATTGGAAGGTCTGCTTGACTATTCTGTCCTCAAGGCTGTGGAATGTGATTATCACTATCCTCCCGCCCTCGTTCATCATATTCACAGCCGCCTCGATAGTAGGCGCTATAACGTCAAGCTCACGGTTGACCTCGATCCTCACGGCTTGGAAAACTCTCTTAACAGAGCTCCACTCCTCGCGGCGCGCGAACGAAGGCAACGAATTTTTAATTATCTCAACAAGCTCTCCCGTAGTCTTAACGGGCGTTTTCTCTCTTGCATTAACAATGCCGTAAGCGATCTTCGGCGCGAATCTCTCCTCACCGAAATCGTAAATGATCTTTTTAAGCTCGTCCGCGGAGTACTCGTTGATAACGGTGTACGCGCTGCGAACGGCTCTGTTGTCCATCCTCATATCAAGCGGCGCGTCAGCCATATAGGAAAATCCGCGCTCAGCCGTGTCAAGCTGATAGGAGGATACGCCGAGGTCAAGGAGAAGTCCGTCTATTTTTTCGATCCCCAAGCCCTCAAGAACGCTTTTGATGTTTGAAAAATTATCCCTTACGATCTTAACTCGCTCACCGTAGGGCGCAAGGCGCTCGCTTATCACCTTGATCGCATCCTCATCCTGATCAATCGGGATAAGCAATCCGCCGTCAAGACGTTCCGCAATTTTGGAAGAATGTCCCGCGCCGCCCGCCGTTCCGTCAACGTAAACGCCGTCGGGCTTTATATTTAAATTTTCTATGCACTCCGAAAGAAGCACCGAAAAATGTGAAAATTCACTCATAATCTCTTTGTTTTATTAAAGTCCGCAATCCTCAAGAGCAGCTCTGAGAGCTTCCATATCCTGCTCTGCCTGATCTCTTTCGTAAGACTCCTCAGCCCAGATCTCTGCGTAATCACCGCAGCCGATGATGACCGTGCCCTTTGTGATCGATGCGAACTGGAGCATCGTGGAAGGAAGGATTATTCTTCCCTGTCCGTCGGGGGAAACCTCGATGGAATTACCGATAAGGAAGCGGAGCGCCTCCTCGCTGGTCTTACGTGGAAGGAGCTTGATGGGAGCTATGTATCTTTCCCACTCCTCGTGAGAGTATATCTTAAGATAATTTCCGCGTATGCTCTGAGAAACTATGAATGTCTCGCCAAGCTCTTCGCGGTATTTCGCGGGAACGAAGAGACGGTTTTTTGTATCAACGTTGTGCCTGAAATTGTTTGATAACATACCCTGCTCCTTTCATAAAATCGGCTTAAAAATCGTGAAATTCACCACTTTTAAACACTTTCGTGGGATTTTCCACCACGACGCATCACTATTATACTAAAAACTAACGAAAAATGCAATAGTTTTTTCAAAATTTCTGCGAAAAAATTATTAATTTTTTGTAAACAAAATTCAGATGATTTGTGAATTTTTGCCCTTTTCCCACAAAAAGACCCCAAAGCCCATCGTTTTGAAGGGTTTTGGGGTTCAAGCATAGCTTTTTCTTACAGCTATAATATTGGGGTGGGGGATTTTCCCTGATTTTTCAATTTTCGGGCAAAAAAATGCTCATTTTGGGGGTGAAAATCAGCAGTTGCATTTAAAATCCGTGGACTCCGCCGCGTGCGGAACGCGTCCGACCTCGACGTTATCACATCTACGGTTTCTGAGCGCGGGGATGGGATTTTCAGCCACCTCAAATCTGTAATCGGTACGGTGGCGGCGCAGATATGCATCTATCACGTTATGCGACGGAACGCAATCGACCGTGGGAATACTTATATTCTGGAAACGGTAAAAGTCCGCGTCCGCGGGCAAGCGCTCTATCTTTTCGTAGGTGTTGTCCTTCCCCGTGGTAAATTGAACGGTGTTCGCAAGAACGTCGCGCACGTATTCAATATTCGAATGGAGAGAAAGCGGAGCCGGGAAATCCGCGCAGGGTATCACCTGCTCCCACGATTTGCCCTCGTATTTCTGCAAAAGCTCAGCCGCCTTGTGAAGATGCCCTATCTCCGCTTCAAGATTGCATTCCCAGAGCTTCTTGACGTAAGGATCTCCCTCCGTCATATAGCAGGACCAGTAGAGATAGCACTCGCAGTATTCGTGCCACAAAAGCATCTCAAGCCAAGTCGCATTCGGGTCCATAAGTGCCTCGTAATGCGTAACGTGCTCCTCCTCAACGAGCGCGATCTCCTGATACAAGCGCCTAGCGAGATCGTTGCAGGCAAAGTTCGTAACGTTCATATAATAATTCATCGTCTGCTGCTCTGCGGCGGTAATTATCATCGTGTCAAGAACCGTCTGCACGTCTGCGAGCTTGGAATTGATGCTTTTGCGAACGTTGTCAAAGGGGTGGCGGTGGTGGGCGACCGTCGGTCTGCCGGGCATTATCTCGGTATATCTGCCCACTAAATGCTCGGGAGATGTTCCCTCCGTCATTTCAAGAAGATCCGAATAACGGTAAAGATGGTCAAAGTCCTCAAGGAGAGCAAAATCAAGCGCGCGCTTAACGTTGCAATCCCGCTCCCTCTTTGCAAGCTCCGCGGTAAGATCGACCGCCAGCTGCTCGTAACCGATGGTGTGCTCAAGCACAGTTTCGTTAATGGGCTTTAAAAGTGAGATCTTCAGCTGCTGCTGCTTTTCGACCTCGCGGCTGAGAGCTATCTCACGGCGAAGCTCGTTGTCACCGCAGTGGCGCGCAAATTGATGCGAAAACCAGTTCGCCTCAAATTCCGTGCCGTTCATAAGTATTATGCGCGTTTTCGTGTAGGGATCGACCGTCTTTTTGTTGTAGGACTCGGGATACATCTCACAAAAGCTCTGAAGTGCCCTCTCCGGCGCGATCCCTCTCTCTTTAAATGGATTCATATCTTACCTCCTTTTGTAGTTACTATAATATATTATGCGAACAAAAGAGGAATTTATACAAAAATAAAAAGGAGAGCCGAAGCTCTCCCTGAAGTTTTGTTTAATTATACGTCACCGTACCGTCCATTGCTATAGTACCGTCTGTGCAAATTATTGTGAATATTGATTCGGTATTGGCATTCCAACCATCTACCTTATCAATCCGTTTCCAATCTTCAACAGTACCATCATAATATATTGTTTCTATATTTGGAGATTTAAAGAAAATCTCAAATCCAATAGAGTTTACACTTTTGGGGATTGATATTGTTTTCAAATTATGACATCCGGCAAATAACCATCCACTAAGTATAACTACGCCCTCTGGAATATCAAACGAACTATCCGGTTTGGCGCACGCATAGCTTATAAAGACCGAGTTATCCTCAGCATACAAATTTCCATCAATAGATGATAATACGGGGCTATCAGCCTCAACATCTATAGTTATTAAACTATTGTAACAAACCAACCCCTCACCAACACTTCTAACTGATGCAGGAAAATTTATGTTTGTTAGAGATACACATCCGGCAAAAGCCCCAGCGTCAATACGCATTACACCATCAGGGATGGTTATACTTTTCAAGGATAGACATCCATAAAACGCAGAGTTGCCGATTATCTTTGTCGTATTAGGTATGTCTATATTTTTTAATATGATACATGCCTGAAATGCACATTCTCCAATTTGAATCAGATTAGGTGGCAAGGTCATCCTACGCAATTCACTGCAACCTCTAAAACATTCTTCTTGGATTGTCGTAACGCCTGCAGGAATAGTTACCTTAATAAGTTGTTTACAATCCTGAAAAGCCCCCTTGCCTATTCGGGTTACATTATTGCCTCCCGAAACCGTTTCAATATCCGTACCTTTAAATGCGTAATCGGCTATGGCAGTCACCTCATAACCTCCAAGAGCATCAGGAATAGTCAAATCCTTGGAAGAATACTTACCTATACCTGTTATGGTACAAGTTTTGCCATCGTCGTTTACGGTATATTCAAGCCCCTTACTGCCGTCAATACACGCGCAAGTCGTAATAGCACACAGCATCAACACCATTGTCAGAACTACTGTGGTTATAATTAAACGTAAACTTGATTTCATAGTGCCTCCTAACACATTTTAATCTTTCATTAACTCCTATTTACCAAAACTTCCGGTAAAAGACTCATTGAGGATTGTAAAACCTCCCCTGCGGAGCAATTACTCCACAGGGGTTGATTTTAGTTATACGTCACCGTACCATCCATTGATATAGTACCGTCTGTACAGATTATGGTGAATATTGATTCGGTGTTTTTATTCCAATCGGCTTTCTTCTCGATATTGTTCCAATCCTCAACCGTTCCCTCATAATATATTGTTTCTATATTTGGAGACAGATAGAAAATCCCACCTCTAATAGAGTTTACACTTTTTGGGATTGATATGGTTTTTAAATAAGGACATCCGGCAAACGACATTCCACCAATTCTAACTACGCCCTCGGGAATATCAAAAGAACTATCTGTTTTGGCACACGCATAACTGATAAAAACCCTGCTAAAATTAGCGTACAAATTTCCATCAATAGATGATAATACGGGACTATTTGTATCAACATCTATAGTGGTTAAACTATTATTGCCAACCAAACCTTCACCAACACTTCTAATTGATGCAGGAAAACAAATACTTGTTAGAGAAACACAATAGCCAAAAGCTCCACTTTCGATACAAGTTACGCTATCAGGTATGATTATGCTTTTCAAGGAGGTACATGCACAAAACGCGTTTCCTCCAATTGTTTTTACTGTGTTTGGAATGTTAATTTCGGTCATACGCACGCACAAATCAAACGCGCCGTATCCAATTTCAGTTATGCCTATAGGGAGATCCACTTTCTTAAGCTCTGAGCAGTTGTGGAAAGCATCCATGCCTATTCGAGTAAGATTTTTTCCTCCCGAAAACGTTTCAATATCCGTTCCTTGAAATGCGTAGTCTGCTATAGCAGTTACTTCATAATCACCAATAGTATCAGGGATAACCAAGTCCTTGGAAGAATAGGTTCCCAAGCCTGTAATGGTACAAGTAGTATTATCAGCGTTGATTTTATATTCTAATCCTCTGCTATCAGGATATAGACTGTTTATGAGAACAATTAATATCACAATTGCACACATACACAAGGTAAGACAAATAGTCAATATAAAGGTTTTCTTTTTATCTTTCATAATGCCTCCTAACACAGTTTATTTTTCATTAACTCCTATTAATCAAAGCTTCCGGTAAAAGATTCATTGAGGATTGTAAAACCTCCCCTGCGGAGCAATTACTTCACAGGGGTTGATTTTAGTTATACGTCACCGTACCGTCCATTGCTATAGTGCCGTCTGTACAGATTATTGTGAATATTGATTCGGTTCCTGCATTCCAATTATCATCCTTATCAATCCTGTGCCAATCTTCAAGAGTTCCGTCATAATATATTGTTTCGATATTTGGAGAAAAGCAGAAAATCCCAGCTCCAATAGAGTTTATACTTTTGGGGATTAATATTGTTTTCAAATTAAGACATCCGGCAAACGACCATGTACCAATTCTAACTACGGTCTTAGGAATATCAAAAGAACTATCCGGTTTGGCACACGCATAACTGATAAAAACCCTGCTAAAATCACCGTACAAATTTCCATCAATAGATGATAATACGGGACTATTTGTATCAACATTTATAGTGGTTAAATTATTGTAACTAACAAACCCCTCACCAACACTTCTAACTGATGCAGGAAAATTTATGTTTGTTAGAGATACACATCCGGCAAAAGCCCCAGCGTCAATACGCATTACACCATTAGGGATGATTATACTTTTCAAGGAGACACATCCACAAAACGCGGTTGCTCCAATTGTCTTTACTGTGTTTGGTATGTTAATTTCGGTTATTCGCACGCATGCACCAAACGCACTTTCTCCAATTTCAATAAGATTAGGTGGCAAGGTCAACCGACGTAATTCACTGCAATCTCTAAAGCAGTCTTGCTCGATTGTCTTAACTCTCGCAGGAATAATTGCCGTTTTGAGTTGCTGACAATCCTGAAAAGCACCTATACCTATTTTCGTTATATTTTCGCCTCCCGAAAATGTTTCAATATCCGTTTTCTGAAATGCGTAGTCTGCTATAGCGGTTACTTCATAATCACCAATTTTAGAAGGAATAACCAAGTCTTTAGAAGAATAGGTCCCTAAGCCTGTGATAGTGCAGGTTTCACCGTCACTATTCACTTCATATTCAAGCCCCTTACTGCCGTCAATACACGCGCAAGTCGTAATAGCACACAGCATCAACACCATTGTCAGAACTACTGTGGTTATAATTAAACGCAAACTTGATTTCATAGTACCTCCTAACACATTTTAATCTTTCATTAACTCCTATTTACCAAAACTTCCGGTAAAAGATTCATTGAGAATTGTAAATCTCGAATTGAGGCAGCACAACTTGTCCAATTGATCCTATTAAAATTATACACCAAGTAAAAAATTTTGTCAACACCAAACATCTTTTACAATTCTTTATTACTCCGCGCGTGCCATGCCTTGGCAAATTGCTTACTTCGGCAAAAACGCGTTTTCGTTTGCGAAACGTTGTCGCAAGACAACGAGCGTTTTTCGACGGCGCGCCGCTCAATTTTTCGCTTCCTGCCACATTTCACGCGCGGCGGGGTGCCACACTGTGCCATTTTTTCGCAATTTTTCGCAAAAATCGTCATTTTTTCTCAAAAAACAAGGTATTTTTATGCGCAAAAAAGACAGGACACGCGTCCTGTCTTTTCTTTATTTTTTATTCAAATAATTTTCCCTGCCACATATTGTAGGTGTAAAGATATTTATCGATATCGTTGATGACCGTTACCTTTTTGCGCGACCATTCGGGCGCGAGCAGATCCTCAAAGGCGCCGTCGCCGGTCAATCGGGCAATGACCGTATCCTTATGAAAATACTGCAAAGCCGTTGCCGTAAGCTCGATGTAGCGTTCGCGCTCAAGAGGGGTATATTCCCCACTTTCGTACCATTTTGCAAGCTCTGTGTCGCGAATAACGTGCAAAAGATGTATTTTTACCATATCGGGCAGGAGCTTTCCCACCACCTTGGCAGTTTGAAGCATCATCTCATCGGTTTCATTCGGAAGTCCGAAAATGATATGCACGCAGATCCTTATATTAGGATTTGCCCTTCTTAATTTTTCATATCCTTCCACAAATTGCGCAAAGGTATGTCCCCTGTTTATCAGCTCCGCAATACCGTCGTGAACGGTCTGAAGCCCCAATTCCACGGTAAGATCCACCCTATCCGCAAGCTCTGAAAGATACTCCACTACGTCATCGGGAAGGCAATCCGCCCTCGTTGCCACGTTCATCGCCACAACGCCATCACAAAGCAGAGCCGCCTCAAATTTTTCCTTTATTTTATCAAGTGGCGCGTAGGTGTTCGTCCTCGCCTGAAAATACGGAATAGTGCGTTCGGTTGTCCACTTTTTCGAGAGCTTTTGACGAGTAAGCTCAAATTGCTCAGCAATGGAAAGAGTGGCACTCTCCGCGAAATCTCCGCTTCCTCTTGATGAGCAGTATATACAGCCGCCAATGCCGCATCTTCCGTCCATATTGGGACAGGAAAAACCCGCATCAAGCGGAATTTTGGCGCATTTTCCGCCGTATGTTTTCTTTAAAAAATAGTCGTAGGTATAATATCTTTTATTGCTATCGCTATTTTCAAAGGGATTTATTTGCGATTGCTTGATCTTCATATAATTATATGCTTGGGGATACCGTTTTCGTATTTTATATCAAGCTCGCCCTGGATAAGGGGCAGAAGATAGCGCGCACATTCGTCCGTTATATGATTTCCGCGCTCGTTGATAAATTCCGCGGGCACGTGCTTGACCTTATTTGCGATCTCACTTACGTCGCGGTGTGATATTTCAACCTCATATGGCTCTGTGCTGACTCTTTCAATAGTCATCATCTGTCTCGTTACGCCCTCGCTCGCCGCCTTAACCACCGCGCGTCCGACACGCACGGACTCCTCTATATCCACCCTTGAAGCGATATGGGATGCGCATCTCTGTACGATATTCAGCTCAACCGAGCGCACCTTACAGCCAAGCTCAGCCTTGATCGCATATTCAAGGGCCTTGCCCGTACCCGAAAGCTGCTTATGACCGAAAACGTCCGTAGAGGCAATACCAAAGCCCTCGCAGACGTAAGTGCCGTCGGCGAATCTTATTCCCTCGCTTACCGCAACAACAACGTTGGGCTTTTTATCAAGAAGGGCACGGAGATCCTCAAAGAACTCCTCCTTATTGAATGCCCTCTCGGGAAGGTAGATAAGGTCGGGAGTCTCGCCGCCAAATGCCCTTGGAATACCCGCAGAAGCCGTGAGCCAGCCCGCGTCACGTCCCATTATCTCAATAACCGTAACCGCCTTGGTCTTATATACCGCGCAGTCGCGGATACACTCTGTAACGGTAGTTGCGATATATTTAGCCGCGGATGCGAAGCCCGGGGTGTGATCTGTTACAACAAGGTCATTATCGATGGTTTTGGGAACTCCGATCACTCTCATTTCGTAATCGCACTCCCTTGTGTATTCGGAGAGCTTTGCAACGGTATCCATAGAATCGTTGCCGCCAATGTAGAAAAAGTATCTTATATCGTATTTTTTGAATATCTCGATAAGCTTTTCGTAGGTCTCCCTGCCCTCGTCTATTTTCGGGAGCTTCTTTCGGCACGAGCCGAGAGCCGCCGCGGGCGTTTGCTCAAGGATCTTTATTTTGTCAGCATCCGCAAAAAGCTCGGAAAGATTAACGATATCCTCTTTGAGCAGCCCTTCGACACCGTTTCTCATTCCGTAAAGCGTGGGAATGGCGCTGTTATGCACGTTTTCAAGAACACCGCGTATAACTCCCGCAAGCGTTGCGTTTATTGCCGCAGTCGGTCCGCCCGACTGCCCTACTATTGCGTTGCCTATAAGCTTATCCATAAATAATACCTCGTAATTGATATAATAAATCGCTTATTTCAAAAATCCGTTTACGATCTGCTCCTCAGCCTCCTGCTCGGTAAGTCCCAAGGTCATAAGCTTGATTATTTGCTCACCTGCGATCTTACCGATGGCAGCCTCGTGAATAAGGCTTGCATTGATATCGTTTGCGGTAATTTCGGGGATAGCGCGAACGGACGCGTTATCCATTATGATTGCGTCGCACTCGGTATGACCGTAGCACTCGGCATTACCGTTGATCTTTGATAAGAAGGTCTGCGTTGAGGTGTCCTTTGCAACGGAACGGGAGATAACGTTCGTGCTTGATCCCTCACCGTTAAGATCAACGTTGAATACGGTCTCCGCGTGCTGACTGCCGTGTGTCATGATCTTCTCTTTTACAATGAGTGTGGCATCCTTGCCGAGAACTGCGTTTGTATTGCGGATGGTAGAGTCTATACCCTTTATCTGAGTGGTCTCCATTTCAAGATATCCGCCCTCATCGATCTCTATGACGGTGGTTGGGTTCATTATGTTCTCGCCCGTTCCCTCCTCCTCGCCGTAGTGACGCTCAACGTAGCGAACGCGCGCGCCCTTTCCAACGTGGAAGCTGTGAATACCGTCGTGCGCGGAGTCCTGATCGCCGCAGTTGTGGATTCCACAGCCTGCGATAATGGTTACGTCCGCATCATCTCCGATATAGAAATCGTTGTAAACCATATCCTTAAGTCCGCTCTCGCTGATGATTACGGGAATATGGATGCTCTCTCTTTTAGTGCCGGGCTTAACGATGATATCTATGCCGGGCTTGTCCGCCTTTGAAACTATATCGATATTGGCGGTGGTCTTTCTTCCTGCCGCTGAGCCGTTTTCACGGATGTTATATGCTCCCTCGGGAACTGTGTGAAGGTCGGCGACCTGCATAAGTAAATTCTTTTTTATCTGATCCATAGCCGCCTCCTTTAAATGTTTTCCGTAAGCACCGAGCAGGGTGCGCCCGATCCGAGAACTGAGGGCATGATCTCATCCTTCGTTCCGCTCTCGCGGATCTCCCCGTCGGCAATTACGATAATCCTGTCCGCAATATTCAAAATCCTCTCCTGGTGGGAGATAATGAGGATTGAACCCTGCGTTTTTTCGTGCATTCTCTCGAACACCTTGATAAGATTGTTAAAGCTCCAGAGGTCGATGCCCGCCTCGGGCTCGTCGAAAACTGAGAGCTTTGTGCTTCTCGCGATGATGAGCGCGATCTCGATCCTCTTAAGCTCACCGCCCGAAAGAGATGCGTTGACCTCACGGTTTATATAGTCTCTTGCGCAAAGTCCGACCTCGGAAAGATAGTTGCATGCCTCTGCCACACTGATGGGCTTGCCTGCGGCAAGCGTTATAAGATCCTTAACGGTAAGTCCCTTAAATCGTACGGGCTGCTGGAACGCAAAGCTTATTCCTTTCTTGGCTCTTTCGGTTATTGACAGTTCGGTTATATCCTCACCGTCAAATAATATCTGACCGCCCGTGGGCTGATAAATACCCGCTATTATTTTTGCAAGAGTGGATTTTCCCCCTCCGTTCGGACCGGTGATAGCCACAAAGCGCTCGTCTATTTTAAGATCGATATTTTTGAGTATTGCCTTGTCCTCGCCGTTCTCATCCTTGACAACGTAGGACACATTTTTAAGCTCAAGCATTAAATTGCTCCTTTCAAATGGTATATATATAGTAAATTATTAACTTAATTTGCATTATTTTGCATTTTAACAATATATTATATCATAAAAATGAGGCTTTGTCTATATTTTTTATTATAATGAACTTTATTAATTTTCAACAAAAATAAATAGTAATAATTATCATTATTACATAAAATTTGGTTTTTTATTAACGAAGTATTGACATTTAATGACTTTTTTGATATAATATGCACATAGATGTGGGATATGGAAGCCCACTATCAAATATGATTTAAGGAGAATTTAACTATGAAAAAGACAATTAAACTCGTTGCAGTAGTAATGGTTATTGCTATGCTCGCTCTTTCACTCGTTGCTTGCGGAAAGTCCCTTAGCGGCAAATACACCGCAGAGGCAAACTGGGGTCTCGGTCAGACAACCTACACATACGACTTTACAATGGGTGGCAAGGTTACAAGAACAACAACTACAGATACTCTCTTTGGCGATCCTGAAACAAAGACTGCTGAAGGTAAGTACGAGATAATGGAAGACAATGAAAACCCCGATAAGTATGTTATCGCATTTGAGTTCCCCGAGGAAGACAGAGTTACTTATTCCTACTCCGAGGGTAACATTGACGGTGAAAAGGTTATCATCATCAACGGCACAACATTTACAAAGGTAAAATAATTCAATTATTAAAAATCCGAGAGGCAATTGCCTCTCGGTTTTTTTATTGCTTTTCAATTATTTCGTATCCGTTTGAGGTGAGGAGCCAGTATGCGTCGTCAAGTATCTGATAATCGTATTTGATAACGTCCGTATCGAGCATACTCACTCCGTCGCGCTCTGCTACCATCCTTGCAAATTCCTCAAGTCCCTCAAACGTTGTGATATTTCCGTGTCTGCGAACGGAGTACATCTTTCCGTTCGTATATCTCTTTTTGTCATCGGTGCGCTCATTAAGTATCTGATCCTTAGTGGACGGCACCATTCCCTTGCTGAGCATAAAGGAGTTCCATCTGTGATGCTCAAGCACCGCCATATTTCTTCTGCGCGATATTGGGAAATCCAATGAATAACGCGCAACGGGCTTGCCCGTAATGCTGCAATCCTCAAAGCTCGGCATATCACCCGCTCCGTAAAGGGAAAGGTATTGCTCCCTTGTGAGAGGCTTTACTCCCTGTATTCCCTTTTCGCAGTAATCAAGCCCCATAAGGTGAAGCTTGGAGCGAAGGCTCAGGCAACAATAAATATTTGATTCCCTTTCGAGCAGGGATTTTTTTACGTACCAATTCTTATCCGATGCTTTCTTGCATCCTTCAACGAAGGCTGCATCGATATTTGCGCCCTTTGAATGACTTATCTCATATTCAAGATCGTATATCTCGTTTCTCTTGCGAGCCATATCGGATATTTTGTCGTTAACTATTTTATCTATATTATAGACGACCTCTTTTTCGTTTCCAATAAATATGCAGCTCTCTGCATCAAGCGGTATCTGCTTATCCGTGTGATCGCTTGCCTTTACGAATACCGTAAGAGCGCCTTCATCCCATTCCTTGCTCTTCCCGGATAGCTTTGCGGCAATATCGATATTTTCAAGATCGTCTCTTACAGCAACCACGGCAATATTCACCGCGTTCCTGCTTGATCTCAACGTCTCTCTTACCGCACTGTAAAAATCGGGCGAGTTATAATCAAGACAATAGTATCTCTCAATTGCGGGCGCGCTTGGAAGCGGCAGATATTCTGAGCTGTCGGCATTTATAAATTCATTTTCAAATCTGTAATAGCCGTGATTGAGCATCTTGCTCATTTTAGGATCTTCCTTATCAAAAATGTGATAAGTGATCTGCTTTGGCTCAGGTCTCTCAGACGTTCCGCAGAGCAGCTGATTATTTGCAATAGAGGTAAGGAAGATCTGCCTGTTTGTCCTTCCAAAGCCTACAAGGAACACGTTGATATCAACGTCATCATTTACAAGAGAGGTTGAATGATCGACCTGCTCCTTCGTCAAGAAGCGGCTTATCGGATATTTATCAACAAAGTCTATTGCCACCATTCTGTGCTTGCTGAGATAGTGCATACATCCGTAGCCCCTTTTTATAATATCCTCGTATATGCTTTCGTATTCCGTGTCACCGAAAGCGTAAATATCAAGACGGGAGAAAAGCTCCTCGCGCTGTGCGTCGTTCAGTGCTGCAAGCTCACACGCAAAGCTATTGCAGATCGCAATATTTTTATCGTCATCACCGGTATTTATCACCGCAATTCCGCTGCACTTCTTCTTAAGGACATCCTTAATAAGCTTTGCGGCAAATTTTTCGGGTGCGGACGTGGGGGCGTATCTGATATTGTTTAGATACAGCTCCTCTCTTTGCTTGCTGCCAATATCGTCCACGAGAATTTTAAAGCGTTTTTTATCGCTATTATAGATATTTACGCTCTGTCCGTTTGCTCCGAAAATATAGAGCTTATCCTTTTTGGTGACGTTTCCGATAAATCTCTGATATCTCTCCCAAAGATGCTGGTTGAATATCGATACCGCAAACATAAAGGCGTTTACGGTCACCACTATAAAGCAGAGATAGACCGTTAATCGGAAAAGGTAGCTATCGTTCATAAGAAGCTTTATTCCGTCAGTTTCGTATTCGAGAGTCACAAGTGCTTTGATCTCGTTTACCGTGCTGAAGAACGCTTCTAAAATACCCTCGCCCACATAGGTATGCGCTACGTAATAGAGCGGAAAGGCGGTCGCGTAAATTATTGCAAACTTACCCTTTTTAAAGCCCCTTATGAAGGATATTCTGTCACCTCTGCCGGAAAAGGCAATTGCTGCGACGGATGCAGCTATCTCCAATATGATCAGTATAAGGCACGCAAGCGTTACTGCATTTACTAACAGCATAAGACTTCCTCCCTATTTCTTTTGCGCTATTCCGACGAAATCTATCTCGCAATACCAGAAATTATCCTCTGAAAACTTATTTTCAAGACATTCGAGAGCATAATCCATAAGCTCAAGATTATTTCTGCTCTCCATATTGTGAGGATTTCTGTCATATATCTGCTTAAGATAATTTCTCCTGTAAGCAAATCTCTCCTCAAAGATATCCGCTCTCTCATCTATGTTAAGGCCGGATATCTCCTTTATGTAGTTCATCATTTTTACATTTTTATATCCCGAGCCGAGAAGCTGGGAGTATATCTTTCGTCCGTTAAAGCGGTCGGATATTCCCTCGGTCGAGGTATGAAGATCTATTATCTTCTGAACGAGTCCGTCATCGTTTACGGCAATCGTAGAGCCGTCATCCGAGCCGCGGATGATTATATATCCGTCACGGGAGAGGAATTTTCTTATCCTCTTCAAGAACTTATTGGGGTTCGTCAGGTGGTGGATAACAAGGGACGCAAAGATTATATCGAAGCACTCGATATCGTACTTTTCCATCAGCGCGGTAAGATTATCCTCGAGGTTTTCGTCCTCAAGGTTCAGCTGCTCGTATGCAAAGTTTTCAGGGCAGTTCTTTTCCCTTGCGTATTCAAGGCATTTTTCGTTAAAATCGACGCCAAGAACGAACGAATCGGGGATATTCTCAAATCTGTCCTTAGTTACATAGCCGTATGCACATCCCGCGTCAAGGATCTTGATATTATCCTTTTTGATCCTTTCAAGCACGTATTCGATAGCGGGCATATCCGCAGCTCTCGTATTCTGTGACTGAATCTTAAGTCGCGTAAACTCCCTGCCGTAATTTGCCTTATAGGTCGAAGCGGTCTTGCCTGTCGATAAGGACCTTTTATACGTACGCTCCTCGCTGTGCGCGCTGTTGTTTTTCAAACAGTTTGCGGCAAACTGCGTTACCGTGCTTACGGGGGTGGAATTGTAGTCAAATATCTCGTATCCGCGAAGACTTCTCGGTACCTCGGACGAAGTGCTGTTCACGATATAAGGAATGATGCAGGCATTTTTCTTTCTGCCCGAAAGTATGTCATCGTGGAAGGATTCCCTTTCATAGCTCAGCCATTCGGTATCAAGATATGCAAGGTCGCTTGCGATGATTATAAGAACTCTCGCCTCGTCAAGTGCCTGCTCAATGGATCTCTTGTACGTTGCCGCGCCAAGCTCAAGAAGCTTAACGTTGCTGTAAAAGGCAGAGATTCCCATCCTATTGAACTCCGAATACATCTGCTCCGCAACGCGGACATCCTCAGTCTGATTGCCGTCAAATCCGGAATTTTTGAAAGATATGAACACGTCGAAATGATTATCCATAATTCCTCCTATATAAGTGAAATGTTATAGGGTGTTACCTGATAAACGTAGTAATTGAGCCAGTTTGAATATATGAGCGAGGTGGTGGAATACCAATTGGGGTTTATCTCGGTCATAGTTTCATCCACAAAGTAGTTCTTGGGCGGATCGATAGGCAAGCCCTTTGCAACGTCGCGAAGATACTCCGTCTTAAGTGTTTCCTTGCTGTATTCAAGGTGTCCCATAAAGTATATCTGACGCCCGTCGCGCGAGCGAAGAATGGATGCTCCCACCTCGTCGCTTCTCGCAAGTGTTACAAGATCGTCGATCTTGGCAATTTCATGCTCGCTTATCTCCGTATGGCGCGAGTGGGGGATGTTGATATACTTATCCGTTCCCTTCAGTAGCGGATCGTAACGCATAACCTTTTCGTGCGGAAATATTCCGAAAACCTTTTTGGGAAGCTCCGTTTTCTGCAAGCCGTAATAGTAATGAAGAGCCGCTTGTGCTCCCCAGCAAATGAACACGGTGCTTTGCACGTTGGTGCGCGCAAAATCCATAATTTTTGTAAGCTCCTCCCAATATTTGACCTCCTCGAACGGTATCGTTTCAACGGGCGCGCCCGTGATTATCATTCCGTCGAAGCGGCGGTCCTTTATCTCGCCGAAGGTCTTATAAAACCTGTCAAGATGATGCTCCGGCGTGTGAGTGCCCGTATAGGACTCGGTGGCAAGGAGCGTCACCCTTATCTGAAGCGGTGAATTTGAGAGCATACGGATAAGCTGAGTTTCCGTTTCCACCTTCGTTGGCATAAGATTGAGGATCGCTATCTCAATGGGTCTTATGTCCTGACGAAGCGCACGCTGCTCGTTCATCACGAATATATTCTCGCTTTTCAGAGTGGAATATGCAGGCATTTCCTGCGGAATTATAATTGGCATTATTCTTCTTCCTTAAATCAAATTTGTGAAAGCGCACCGTCAAGGTCTGCAATAATATCATCGATATTCTCAATGCCGACCGAAAGACGAATGAGATTATCGGCAATTCCGATATTCTCAAGATCCGCAGCGGATAACTGACGGTGAGTGGTGGATGCGGGGTGGAGCACGCAGGAGCGCACGTCCGCTACGTGAGTTACTATGGCGATCATTTTAAGTCCCTCCATAACGACCGTTGCGGCTTCCGAGCCTCCCTTTACGCCAAAGCTGAGCATACCGCCCTGTCCGTTAGGCATATATTTTTTTGCAAGCGAATGATACTTGTCGCTCTCAAGCGAGCCGTATTTTACCCACTCGACCTTGGGATGTTGTGCAAGATACTCCGCTACTCTCTCCGCATTTCTTGAATGTCTTTCCATACGGAGCGCGAGAGTTTCCATACCGAGATTGGTAAGGAATGCGTTTTCGGGGCTCATTATAGCACCGAGATCGCGCATCATCTGAACGCGGCATTTTGTTCCGAACGCCTTTTCGCCAAGCGTTGAATACACAAGTCCGTGGTAGCTATCGTCGGGAATATTGAATTCGGGATATCTGTCAGATATGGCAAAATCGAAGTTTCCGCAGTCAACGATCGCTCCGCCAAGGGCTACGGCGTGTCCGTCAAGATATTTTGAGCTTGAATAAAGGATCACGTTTGCACCGAAATCACGGGGCTTGCACAAAACGGGAGTTACAAGGGTGTTATCCACCATAAAGAGAATGCCGTGCTTATTGGCAAGTCCTGCAAGCTTATCGAAATCAAGCACCACTATGGTGGGGTTGGCTACCGTTTCGGCAAAGATGATCTTTGTATTTTTATCGATGAGCTTTTCGATATTCTCCGCGCTGTCGTCGGGGTCGAAGAAGCGCGTTTCTATGCCGTATTTTTTAAGTGTTACGGAGAAAAGATTGTACGTGCCTCCGTAAACCGCGGACGATGAAACGATATTGTCACCCGCGTTACTAACGTTGAGAACCGCGAGCATTGTCGCGCTCATACCGGATGCGCAAGCGATCGCACCCGTGCCTCCGTCAAGCATTGAGAGCTTTTCCTCAAAGGCATTAACGGTGGGGTTGCCTATTCTGGAATAAAAATATCCGTCAGATTTGAGATCGAAAAGGTCTGCCATAGGCTGAGCCTTTTCATAGTAAAAAGTTGTGCTTTTAACAACGGGGCAAACTCTTGCCTCTCCGCTTTTGGGACTGTACGCTCCCTGCACGCAAACAGTATCAAGCTTTTTGTTTTTCATTGTGATACCTCTCTATATATAAGAATTAATATACTAACATAAAATTATAACACAGATTCTGAGAGTTGTCAATAAATTGGTATAATTATTAACATTTGAGTGGCAAGTTTTGGTTTGTCGGGATGTAAGTTTTATTGAACATCCCTCTCAGGCGCGATGCGCCAGCTCTCCCAGAGGGCGAGCCTTCTTATCGTGAGCGCTTACAACCTAAAGCTCTCACTCCGGGAGAGGTGGTCGCCAAAGGCGGATGGTGAGGGTTTCCTAAGGAAACAGGGTGGACGGTGAGGCTGTTGAGAATTTGTCATGATGTTAGTTTTATTATACATCCCTCTCAGGCGCGATACGCCAGCTCTCCCAGAGGGCGAGCCTTTTTATCGTGAGCGCTTGCAACCTAAGCCTCTCACTCCGGGAGGGGTGGACGCCATAGGCGGACGGAGAGGGTTTTCGAAGGAAACAGGGTGGACGCCATAGGCGGACGGAGAGGACGCTAATATAAAACTAACTTTTTCAAACGAACCTTAAAACCCCGAATTTATTATACAAATTCATATAATCCGTTGCAATTTGATATTTTTTATGCTATAATACATACGAGCAGGAATGAAAGGAGAACGGCACTATGACTCTTTGCGAAAGCTGTGTATATTTTGATTACGACGAGGAATACGACGATAACGTTTGCACGATAAATCTTGACGAGGATGAGTACGTCCGTTTTTCACAGAGCAAGGGCAAGCAATGTCCCTATTACAAATTTTACGACGAATATAAATCGGTGCATAAGCAGATATAAATACAAAGAAGCGAGCCGTATGGCTCGCTTTTTTTGTATTAATCTAAAGTAACTACTTTATTTACGCCGATAACATCATCTTTATCAACAACAAATGCAAAAAATGCGTATTGCATATCACACGTACCCATATTAGGCTCGTCAGTTCTTATCACTACGTAAACTTTATCTTCCGAAATGTAAAGATTATCTACTGTCAATCTTATGGATCCCGAGCCTCGAGCTACCATTCGTGTAAGTATCAATGCATTTTCTTCAAAAAACTCTTCATCGTATTTATCTCTTACGGCATTTATTTGTCCCATTTCATAACGAGCCATTAGATCATCCGATGTTTCCCAAAGCTTTATCAGTTCATCCAGATAAGCGCAGTACTCCTCTTTGCTTCTGATTATAATATTCTTGCAAATTTCCGTTCTAACCGCACAAGGAGCCGGCTCATATTTCAAGATGGTTGGATAATCGGTATAACACTCAATTTTAGGCATATAGCTTCGATCCCAATAGCACTGCATATATATATCGAGGCTTTTAATTAGAGTTTCACTTTCGCAAATTTGATTGAGCTTTTGGTGGACATTTTCAGTAAAATCATTTCTTTCAAATGTTACACGAACCGTTTCTATCGAATTCCAAGCGCTAATCTTAGCATCTGCAAAGAGGTTTTTCATGTCGTATTTTTCCACAATAGCATCGACAGATGCTCCTTCCTCTAAATCAAAAGAACAAGAAACACTATACACCGGATTATAGAAATATTTATATTCGGGGTTCTCAGCTTGTAATTCAAAAAACTTATCTCTCAACGATTGCTCGTAATCAAGCACGATTTGAGCAACTCCAAACGGATTTGATACATAGCCACAAGCGTCACACATATCGTCTTCATTATGATCATAATGCTCCTCAATTATATCAGGACCGGGACAACCACAGGTGTATTGCTTGAAGTGCCCTGATTCGTGTTGGATATACTCATAGGTATGCTCACCAAAATTAAAGGCAGAGTGCAGTAGCTTGCACGAAGTGAAAGGAACAAGAATAACCAATACCAGGATCAACAACAATATCTTTTTCATAGAAATTCCTCCTTTTTTTCAAATTTGTACAAATTACATCTCTATCAAAACCGCCCTGCAAGGAGAACCCTCAAGCCCCGCCAAATTAAGCGGAGCGCAGCTGAGGATATACCTTCCCTCTCGCGCTTTATCAAGGACAATTCCTTCGAGCAACACAATATTTTTTGAAAGCAATATTTTATGCACCGCCATAGGAGAGTCGACGGGTCCGACGCTTTGGCTCTCGTTTCCGAGAAGCAAGATATCCGCCTCCGCAAACACTTGCGCTCCCTTTTCGGTCACGGTGGCTTCACCCCTTATAAGGATCCTTCTGTCAGCGCCTGATCCTCTTGCTTTTTCAAGTATCTTTTGCGCTTTTTCCGCTGAAATATCCCCATTTTCCTCACAAACGAAGCATTCGCCTACGAAATATTCAAGGGGAATCTTATCGACCGATCTTCCGTCCTCAAAAAAGTGGAGCGGAGCATCTATATGCGTGCCGTTATGCGCGCACATCGAGAAAGCGGAGAGATTGTAAAGCTCTCCCCTTTTCATATCTGTTATTCTTTCTGCGCTCGGTGTGGGGTCGCCCTCATAGACCTCGCACGAAAGTACTTCCTGCGAAATATCAATAATTTTCATATCAATTTTCCGCCGCAGTGAGTGTATTCTGAAGAAGCATAGTTATAGTCATAGGTCCTACGCCGCCCGGAACGGGGGTAATATACGATGCCACCTCACTAACGGACGCAAAATCGACGTCGCCCGTAAGCTTACCCTCGGCATTTCTGTTCATTCCGACGTCGATGACCACCGCGCCCTCCTTTACCATATCAGCGGTAACGAAGTCCGCTCTGCCTATCGCGACCACAAGGATATCAGCTCTGCGGCATACCTCTTTCAAATCCTTTGTTCTGCTATGGCAAACGGTTACGGTGCCGTTCTTTGCAAGGAGAAGGAGCGCCATTGGCTTACCAACGATATTTGAACGACCGATGACAACACATTCTTTGCCCGATATTTCAATACCTGAGCGGTGGAGCAGCTCCATAATTCCCGCGGGGGTGCAGGGCAAAAATTTGGGGTCTCCGATAGTAATTCTGCCAACGTTATAGGGGTGGAACGCGTCAACATCCTTTTCGGGCTTTATGCGAAGTATTACCTCTTCCTCATCAAGATGCTTTGGCAGAGGAAGCTGCACGAGTATTCCGTGAACGCCGGGGTCGCCGTTCAGCTTATCGATAAGCGCGTTAAGCTCGTCCTGAGTCGTGCTTTCGGGCATTTCGTAAACCCACGAATTAAATCCCACCTGCTCGCAAGCCTTTTTCTTATTTCTGACGTAAACCTGCGAGGCGGGGTTTTCTCCGACTATGATCACCGCAAGTCCCGGGCGCGAGCCCGTTTTTTCGTTGTATATCTTTACTTTTTCTGCAATCTCTTCTCTTATCTGAGCGGATATTGCTTTTCCGTCTATTATCTTAGCCATTGTCAGTATTTTCGCTCTTCTCTTCTGCTTTATTTTCTTCTGCCTTCTTTTCTTCCTTCACTTCAAGAGCGTGCGCGTTATTTACGATAGCAAGCTTGGAGTCGGGATGATTCTTGACATAGATGAGACCGTAAACTATGAGCGCTGTCGCTACGGCAAAAAGCAAAAATCCGAGAAGCTGAGATACTCTTATTCCCGTATCGCCGATGTAGAGCGCATCCGTACGGAGTCCTTCAATGAACATTCTTCCAAAGCCGTACCAAGCAAAATAATAGAGCGCGTTCTGTCCGTCAAATTTCTTCTTTTTGAAGAAGATATTGATGAGAATAAATCCAAGGATATTCCAAAGAGACTCATAAAGGAAGGTGGGATGAACGTAAACCATATCGTAAGTTCCGAAATCCCCGTAGGTATTTCTTGAGATAAGTCCCATTCTGAGGAAATAAAGGGGATGTCCCTCTTGTACAAGTCCGCCGTAGGCTTCACCGTTAAAGAAATTACCCCAACGTCCCATAGCCTGCGCGATCATAACACCGGGGCCTACACAGTCGAATAGCTTTCTCCAGCTGATCTTTTTGATAAGGCAGCAAACGAAGATGGTTATAGCTCCCGCTATGATTCCGCCGTAGATCGCAAGTCCGCCGCTTCTGAGATTTAACACATCCCAAATGGTTTTGAACTGATTGGGTGAAAAGGCTACGTAATAAAGCCTTGCGCCTACAACGCCGAAAAGGATGGTGAATATGGCTATATCGGTGAGGTCATCAATGGATATACCCGACTGCTTGCAACGGAAAGCAGCATAGCCTATCGCCATAAGCATACCGAGCGCGATGACCACGCCGTACCACATAACCTCGAAGCTTTCACCTATCGTAAAAGCCACGTTTCCAAGGTCGAAGTTATCTATCCCAAGTCCCGGGAAAGAAACAGTAATATTTTTTAACATAACAATGTCCTCCTATTTATTCTTTATAACGGAGAGCGCGTAGCACTCCTTATCAAACGATTCGTAAAAGCATTTTTGCACGTCATCAAAGCTGACGCTCTCTATTATGCTTCTGTATTCGAAAAGCTCGCCACCGTCGAACACGATATTCATAAGTGAGCCTGCAATATCGTCAACATTATCGAAATCCCTTAGAAATTCCGCGTACATCACTCGCTTGCATCTCAGAAAATCGCGCTCGGACAGTCCTCTTTTCTTTATTCTTTCAACGTATTCCTTAACCCTTTCAAGAACGAGTGCAGGATCGTCCCCCTCTCCGTATATGGAGTGGAACGCCGCGTCGCGCGTGATCGAATAGCCGTAGGAATACGATTCGTTTATATATCCTCCCTCGAAAAGCTCGCCGAAAAGCTCCCCCGCGCGGGAAAACAGCATCTCGTCAAGGATGGTCATAGCAACGTCGCGAAGCAATCTTTCCCGCGGATCATCCGCGGGCATTGCATCCTTGATCCCTATCTCGAATATCGGCTGGCTTACCGACATTCTTTTTTCTATGTACGGCTTCTTTACCGCTCTTGAATATGAAAGCGTGGGTAAGGTGGGCGGCTCTGCCGCTTCGTGATCCTTAAGTATATCCTCGACCGTGCGCAAGACCCTATCACGATCGACGTCTCCGCAGACTACGAGCGCCATATTGGAGCAACGGTAAAAGCTTTCATAACAGCTGTAAAGAGTTTTTTCGCTTATCTTAGCGATGCTCCTCTCATCTCCAAGCACGTCCGACGAGAGCTTACACTTTCCGTAAAGGGCGGTAAGAAGATTTCTTGATACCGTATCGTACGGACTGTCAAGGCACATCTTGATCTCCTGCGTGATTATCCCTCTCTCGCTTGCCACGTTCTCCGCCGTAAAATGCGGATCATACACAAAGCTGACAAGCTCTGCAAGAGCTTCTTCAAAATTTTCCGTGCAGGAAAACATATATACCGTTTTATTATTTGAGGTATAGGCATTCGCATCCGCTCCGAGCGACGCGAGTATCTCGCAGGCATCGACTCCGTCCTCGCTTGAAAAGAGCTTATGCTCAAGAAAATGAGATATTCCGTCGGGATAGCTCACCGTTTTGCCGTCAACGATCGCTCCATCCTCGTAAAATGAGCCGAGCTTTACGCCGAGCCAGGCGGTCTTTTGAGTCATCCTTTTTGGAAAAACGTAAATATCAAGCCCGCTTTTGTGCTTTGTATAGTAGTATTTTTCCTTTAATACCTTATCCTCGTATATTTTGAAGCAGTTATTCATAGTCCGCCTCCGGATCCTCCCCTTCTCCGCGCAGGAAATAAACCGTGTGGAGCGAGAGCCTTTGCGCTGCTCTTACAACGTCGTCCCGAGTCAGGGTGGATATTTTTTTAAGAAAGCCCTCAAGGTCGATCTCCACGCCGCTTATTATCCTTCCGAGATAAAATCTCTCTATTGCATTCGGAGAATCGCACACCGCCGCATATACGTTGGATATGGATTTTTTAGCGGCGGATAGCTCCGCGTCGCTGATATTTCCGTTCTTGATATCCGCGACCTGCGCCTCTATCGCCTCTCTTGCGAGCAAATAATTATCGGAGTCTATTCCCGTAGTTACGAACACCGCCCCTCTTGCGCTATTATACACAGATGAACATTCGTAGCAGAGCGAGAGCCTCTCGCGAACGTTCATAAACAGCTTTGAGACGGGGGATGCGCCGAGTATCTCGTTGCAAAGGAGCATCGCGTAATAATCGGAGTCGTGCCACGTTGTGCGGCAGTTATATCCCATAACGAGTCTTCCCTGCGATGCCTCAAGACTCTCGATGACCTCACGCGGCTCGCCGGCGTTTTCCAAAAGAGGAACGTCCCCTTTTCCGATGACTGAAGCCGTGCTTCCCTTCGCTTCGGGCATTATTTTTTCAAGCTCACGCGCTATTTCGGCTGCGGAGCGATTTCCGACGTAAAAGACCACAAGCTGAAGAGAGTCAAGTATCTCGCGGTAGCATTCCGTAATGGTCTGCGGCGTTTGCGCATCTATTCGCTCACACATACCGTCAAGCGTATCCACTACTCCGAGCGATGAAAACATCTCCTCGCGGCACCTTATTGCCGCATAGGTGCGGGGCTCGTTCATCTGGGACAGTATTATGCTCTTATAATTTTCCTTTTCACTGTTGACGTATTCCTCAAAAAAAGCGTCCGTATTTTCGTCTATAAGGGGCTTAAAGAGCATCTCGCCCATCACCTTGGCGGCCTGTGAGAGAATGTCCTCATCCCCCGTATAATCACGCTTTATCACATCAGCGGATATTCCGAGAAGCTGTATGCCGTCATATTTCTGATTTTTCAGACTGACAAGAGTTGCATAAAGCTCATCAAGGCGTTCGTTTATCTGTCTTTGCGACGGATAGCTCTCGGTCCCGCGCTTTAATACCGACAAAAGTAATGAGCGCGCCACGTTCTTTTCCTTTTGCGTGGGAACGCAAAAAAACACGGAAATATTCTCGCTCTTGAATGCGTCGGTTTCATATTTATAGATCTTTATACGGTCAGAGACTGACGTATATTCAATAGCATTCATCATTTTTTCACTTTCAAAAATATGTATTCAGTTTATTTTACACTATTTTTTGTGATTTTGCAACTATTAGTTATGTTTTTATTTGTAAATTATTTGTTTACACTTGCATAAATCGATAAAATGTGCTAAAATAATCAAGAAGGAATATTAATTTGCCGCTTGCGGCAGAAGGAGATATAATGAAGAAGGCTCTTACGACGATTTTGGTAGTAATACTTGCTCTCTTGCCCACGATAGTAGCCGCGGTATTACATCTTACCCCCGATGAGATAATACAAACACCCATAAATCTCAGCGGCTCTTTTATTGACGAGAACGGAAACGGATATGAATTCAACAGAAACAACAATTCCTTTCTTGCTTCATTCTTTGATGACCTCGATGATAATTCAATAAAGTCCTCTTATTCCTTGGACAACATAAAATACGACAAGAAATTCATCGCCGAAATAGTAAAAAAGGACAAGAAGCAAAAGCTTGATTTTTATCTTTCCATACTTGGATCCTGTTATTACAGTGATGAGAGCGGCACGCTCTACCGTATAGATACCTCTTATGCTAATACCCTTATCAACTCCAACTACGTTGTAAGCCTGTATGAGGAAAGATATACTCCCGCGCTCCTCTCGTTCTCAAAGCAACCGATCCTGCCCGAATCCGTCGATCTCAAGTATTCCTCAAAGAGCGGAAACGAGCCCTTGTCCGCGCAAAATCTCCCAACTTCCAATATTACGGTAACTTATTACTCAAGTCAGGTATCGACATTTGATTTTTCGGTCACTCCGGAGCTTTGCACGCTGAGAGTGTATATCAACGACAGAAAATATTACGACGGACAGCTATATGATTTCAAATCTTCGATCATACCCAAGCACGCTACGACCGTTAAATATGAAATTGACGCGACCTGGATGCAAACCACCTCTAATAAATGCTTTGGTGATGCGCATTACAGCTTTTATATCAGCTATGCACCCGCTCCCGCTTTCACGGTCAATAACGTGGATAACGAGTTTTTGACGGTAAGAGCGCATAACGTGATCGATCCCGAAAATATTACCTGCAGCCTTTCAGACGGAAAGCCTGTTGACGTTTCCTTCCACAGATCCGGAGACGATTACTTTGCACTTATCCCAACAGCAAGCCTGCTTACCACCGGTAAGCACAAGCTCATCCTCAGCTGCGGCGAAACTGATAAAACCGTGGAGGTTGAAGTACCTCAGCAGGATTCCTCTGTGAGCAGTAAGGTTTATACTCCAAAAAGCCCCATTACCGCACAGATGCTTGAAGATATGACTGCCCTTCTCTCAAAGATCGGTGCGCAATCCTCAAATGATTCACCGTCCGGTGACGCGTTCATAAATATTGAAACGAAGTACAAAGACGATTTCTCCCTTACGCTCGGTTACGGAAAGGTGAGGAGCTTTACGGAGGGCGAGAGCCTCAATATGATCGGTGTTGAATTTTCGGGACTAGCGGATATGGATATTCCCGCCATTAACGACGGTATCGTGTGTGCCGTGGGCGAGGACGCGATCCTCGGAAAATACGTGGTCATCGATCACGGCTACGGACTTAAGAGCTGGTACTGCAATATAAGCGAGCCTTCCGTTGCGGTCGGCACGCATATAAACGGTGGTAGCGCGGTGGCAAAATCGGGCAATTCCGCAATATACGATCAGAACGGCTTTTATCTTATTACCACTATAGGCAAAACTCCCGTATCGCCCTATGCGGTATATGAAAATAATTTTACTCTTCCGCAGTAAATTTTAAAAAATCTATTGACAAGTTAATACTCTTGTGCTATAATGTGTAAAGTATTTTGCTTTACACATTATTTTTTGGAGTTATCTATGTTTGAGAAGGATCTTAGAATATCTTATCTGCTTGATTTTTACGGCGACGTGCTTACCGAGCGTAAAAAGGAAGTGCTTGATATGTATTATAACGAGGACCTTTCTCTTGCCGAGATAGCTGAGCAGATAGGCATTTCCCGTCAGGGTGTGCGAGAGCTTATAAAAAAGGCGGAGGACGAGCTTCTTTTCCTTGAAGAAAAGCTTGGACTTGCAAAAAAAATGAGAGCGCTTCGCATCCACGCGGATAATATGATGAATATCGCAAATACCGAGGAGATCCCCTCTTCCCTCAGAAATGAGATAAAGGAGATTTCCGATATAATATAAATACATTCAGGAGGCAAGTAATATGGGTATGTTTGAAAGCCTCAGCGACAAGCTGAACAACGCATTCAAAAAATTCAGAAACAAAGGTAAGCTCACCCCCGAGGATGTTAAGGTCGGTATGAGAGAAATAAAGCTTGCTCTCCTTGAGGCGGACGTAAACTTCAAGGTAGTTAAAAGCTTTGTAAATACGGTTTCAGAGCGCGCTGTGGGCGCGGAGGTGCTTGAATCCCTCCTCCCCGCGCAGCAGATAGTCAAGATAGTCAACGAAGAGCTTATTAATCTTATGGGCGGAACTCAGTCAAAGCTGACGATCGCATCCGCTCCGCCAACCGTTATTATGATGGTGGGTCTTCAGGGCGCGGGTAAGACCACTCACGCAGGTAAGCTCGCAGCTCTTTATAAAAAGCAGGGCAAGCATCCTTTGCTCGTCGCTTGCGATATCTACCGTCCCGCTGCTATAAAGCAGCTTCAGATAGTGGGCGAAAAGCTTGATATTCCCGTCTTCACGATGGGCGACAAGGTATCCCCCGTCACTATCGCCAAGGAGGGTGTAGCTTACGCAAAGCAAAAGGGCTACGATATGGTATTTATTGATACCGCGGGCCGTCTTCATATCGATGAGGAGCTTATGGAGGAGCTTAGGGCTATCAAGGCTGAAACAAGACCGACGGAGATACTTCTCACGGTTGACGCTATGATAGGTCAGGACGCGGTCAACGTTGCGGAGACGTTTAACGAGCTGCTCGATATCACGGGAGTCGTTCTTACGAAGCTCGACGGTGATACACGAGGCGGCGCGGCACTTTCAATAAAGCACGTAACCGGCAAGCCTATAAAATTCATCGGTACGGGCGAAAAGCTCGACACGATAGAGCCCTTCCATCCCGAGAGAATGGCATCGAGAATTCTTGGAATGGGTGACGTTCTCACGCTTATCGAAAAGGCGCAGACCGCTTATGACGAAAAGCAGAGCGCGGAGCTTGAAAAGAAGATACGTCAGCAGAAATTCACACTTGACGACTTCCTTGAGCAGTTCCAGCAGCTCCGCAATATGGGCGGAGTTGAGCAGATGCTTGGTATGATGCCCGGCGGCGCGGCTATGAAGGACGTTAAGATAGACGAAAAGGCTATGGCTCATATGGAAGCGATCATCCGCTCTATGACAATGAAGGAAAGAGTCAATCCCGAGATCATCAACTCGTCAAGAAAGCAAAGAATTGCCAAGGGCAGCGGCACGAGCGTTGAGGAAGTTAACAAGCTTCTTCGTCAGTTCGAGCAGATGAAGAAGATGATGAAGCAATTCTCAGATCCCAAAAAGCTCAAGAGAATGGGCTTTGGTACAGGACGCGGAAGATTTCCGTTTTAATTAGTAAAAAATACCGTAAAAATACGGATTTTTAATAAAAAAGTCAAAAAATAATTTAATTTTATTCTTGGAGGAATATTACAATGGCAGTAAAAATCAGACTTAGAAGAATGGGTCAGAAGAAGGCACCCTTTTACCGTGTAGTTGTTGCAGACAGCCGCTACCCCAGAGACGGTCGTTTCATCGAGGAGATAGGTTACTACAACCCCATCACAGAGCCCGCTGAGATCAAGATCGACGCAGAAAAGGCTAAAAAGTGGATCGCTAACGGCGCTCAGCCCACAGACACTGTTAAATCCTTGCTTAAAAGAAGCAACATCGTTGACTAATTAAAGGCAGGAGATAACGATGACGGATTTGAAGCAGACCTTGACCGACATCGCAAGAGCGATAGTCGATAATCCCGATGAGGTTACCGTTATCCTTACCGAAGATGACCGTAGCATTACCCTTTCCCTCAACGTTGCACCCGAGGATATGGGAATGGTTATCGGCAAAAACGGAAAGATCGCAAAGGCTATCCGCTCCGTAATTAAGGCGGCAAGCGCAGATTGCGGCAAGAAAGTAAATGTTGAAATAAAATAATTTACTTGAATAAAAAACCCGACTTGACTACAGTCGGGTTTTTTATTATAATTATATCGTAAAGCTGAAAGGAGCAAAAAATGGACGGACTTTTACTTACCTTCACTCCCGAGCAGATAAAAAAATACAATGAAATAAAGGAGAGTAGCGATCCCCTGCCCGCATTTGATGCTCGCTTTGACTATACGGACGAGGTCGGGGTCGATATTGCCTCGGTCTTAGGCGAAATAGCCGAGGAGTCAAGGGCTATACTTTCTTACAAAAAAAAGGATCGGTTCTTCAATACCGAGATGGCTCCCGCAGAGCTTGAAAAATTCAAGGCATCGTATTTTAAGATGATCAACGGCATTGAAGCTTTAAGAAAGGTGCTTTATGCTGAGATCTCAAATCTTTCCGGCGACATACTGCTGCTTGACAAGAAGTGCGCCTCGCTCTCCCGCGAATACTCCGAATTTTTGCCATATAAGGCTGCGCTTTACGGAAGATGCGAGCATAGAGAGGAGATAGAGCTGACGGACGGTGAATTCATCTCATCGCTTGAAAGCGCGAGAGGATATATTTCCAAAAAGAAGGAAAGACTTGATACCCTCATTCTTATTTGCGACACCGTGATCCCCGATTTTTACAGGAGCGCCACCGCACACTCGGGCTCGCCGAAATTTGAAAGCTTTGACAGTACGTTCTTTTTTAATGCGGTAACTGCATTCATTTATCAAATTGAAGCAATACAAAAACAAAAGCCGATGTGATTTCACATCGGCAATTTTGTTATTAACAAATATTATTTGTATTTGCGCTTTCTTGCAGCCTCTGACTTCTTCTTGCGCTTAACACTGGGTTTCTCGTAGTGTTCTCTCTTACGAAGCTCAGTGAGGATACCGGAACGTGCGCACTGGCGCTTGAAGCGACGAAGGGCACTATCCAAGGATTCGCCTTCCTTAACTCTTACTTCTGCCATTTTCTGTTTCCCTCCCCTCAAGGTTCGAGTAACTCGAACAATATACTGTTATATTTTACACCAAAATTCCCTATTTGTCAATAGGTTTTTTAATTATTTTACGACGATATTTACGATTTTATTCGGAACGGATATTTCCTTGACTACCGTCTTTCCTTCGATCGCCGCAGCGACCTTCTCGTCCGCCTTTGCGATAGCGATCGCCTCATCCTTGGGGCAATCTACCGGAAGCATAACGGTCGCTCTGAGCTTACCGTTGACCTGAACCGCAACCTCTATTGTATCGTCCGCGCATTTGCTCTCATCATAAGCGGGCCAAGGCTCGTAAGCGATGGTATCGTTATGACCAAGGATGCTCCACATCTCCTCACCTATATGGGGTGCGATGCAGGAGAGCATCTTGATAAGTCCCTCTGCGTACTCACGGGGGCATTTACCCTCCTTATATACCGCGTTGACAAAGATCATCATCTGAGAAATAGCCGTGTTGAATGCGAGCTTTTCAAAATCCTCGGTGATCTTCTTTACACTCTTATGGTATATCTTCTCAAGCGCGGGAAGTTCGTGATCCACAACGTTTTCAGGCTCTGTGAAGAACGCCCAGACTCTGTTGAGGAATCGTCTTGCGCCCTCAACGCCCTGATCGCTCCAAGGCTTGGAAACCTCAAGAGGACCCATAAACATCTCGTAAAGACGGAGCGTATCCGCGCCGTACTCTCTTACGACGTCGCTGGGATTAACAACGAACTCGGGAAATCTCTTACCCATCTTGATACCGTTGGAGCCGAGGATCATTCCCTGATGAACGAGCTTCTTAAAGGGCTCCTTTGTGGGAGCGATGCCCTTATCGTAAAGGTATCTGTTCCAGATTCTTGAATACATAAGGTGACCTACCGCGTGCTCGGGTCCTCCGATATAGAGGTCAACGGGCATCCAATGCTTAAGAAGCTCGGGATCGGCAAGAGCCTTATCGTTTTTAGGATCGATGTATCTGAGATAGTACCAGCTTGAGCCTGCGGAGCCGGGCATCGTGGATGTCTCCCTCTTACCCTTTATACCGTTTTTATCGTAGTATTTCCACTCCTCCGCGTTTTCAAGGGGAGCTTTTCCGCCAACACCCTTATAGTTTTCAAGCTCGGGAAGAATGAGAGGAAGCTCCTCGTCGGGAAGCACGTGAACTGCTCCGTCCTCACCGTGAACCACGGGAACGGGCTCGCCCCAATATCTCTGACGCGCGAAGATCCACTCTCTGAAGTGATAATTTACGGTCCTCTTTGCAACACCCATCGCCTCAAGCTTTGCGGTGATAGCCTCCTTTGCCTCCTCAACGGTAAGTCCCGTAAATTCCTCGGAATTTACAAGTCTGTAGCCCTTGCCGAGATAATCTCCCTTTTCAAAGGAGTGCTCGCTTACGTCAACGTGGCCGAGCTTTTCATCACCGTCGATTACCTGTATCATATCGATACCGTGCGCCTGAGCATATTCAAAATCGCGCTGATCGTGTGAAGGAACCGCCATAACTGCGCCCGTGCCGTAGCTTGCAAGCACGAAGTCACCGATGAACATTCTTGCTTCCTTGCCATTTACGGGATTTATGCACGTAACGCCCTTAAGCTCACAGCCGGATTTGGTCTTGTTAAGCTCGGTGCGGTCCATATCATTTTTCTTAAGAGTTTCGGCAATATAAGCCTCTACCTCTTCCTTATTTTCAATTCTAGGCATAAGCTGCTTTACGATCTCACCGTCGGGAGCAAGCACCATAAAGGTGATACCGTAGATCGTTTCGATGCAGGTGGTAAATATTGAAAATTCACCGCCGCCCACGATGTTGAATTTCACCTCAACGCCCGTGGATTTGCCAATCCAGTTCTTCTGCATAGCCTTTGTGGATTCGGGCCAATCGATCTCGTCAAGTCCTTCAAGAAGCTGCTCTGCAAATGCGGGCTGATTGATGACCCACTGCTTCATATTCTTGCGCACTACGGGGAATCCGCCGCGCTCGCTCTTACCGTCGATGACCTCGTCGTTTGAAAGCACCGTGCCGAGCTCCTCGCACCAGTTTACGGGCATATCTATGTACTGCGCGTAGCCGTCGAGATAGAGCTGCTTGAATATCCACTGCGTCCACTTGTAAAACTCGGGATCGCTCGTTGCTATCATCTTATCCCAGTCATAATCAAAGCCAAGCTCACGGAGCTGGTTTGAGAATGTCTTGATATTTGCCTGCGTAAAGCCGTTGGGGTGATTGCCCGTGCTTACCGCATACTGCTCTGCGGGAAGTCCGAAGGAGTCGTAGCCCATTGGGTGAAGGACGTTATAGCCCTGCATCCTCTTCATACGGGAAACGATATCAGTTGCGGTATATCCCTCGGGATGACCTGCGTGAAGTCCTACGCCCGACGGATAGGGAAACATATCAAACACGTAGTATTTGGGCTTTGAAAAATCCCACACGTCGGTTTTGAAGGTGTGGTTCTTCTCCCAATATTCCTGCCATTTCTTTTCAATAATCAGATGCTCGTATTTCATTTTTTATTCCTCGACCTCTGTTGTATTTTCGTATAATTTGTCAAGATTATAAAAATCTCTTGCTTCTCTGTTAAAGATGTGAACAAGAACGTTACAATAGTCGAGGACAACCCAGGAGTTATTGTCCCTGCCCTCGATATGGTACGCGTTGACTCCACGGCGCTCAAGCTGATATTCAACCTCGCCCGAAAGAGCCTTAACGTGCGTATTGCTCGTTGCCGTGCATACTACGAAGTAGTCCGCAATATTGCTCACGTCCTCAACGTGAAGGACCTTGATGTCCCTGCCCTTTTTGTTGTCAAGGAAGCCCTCGATCGCCCTTGCGACCTCAAGGGGCGATGCATTTTCAAGAGATACTATCTCCTCATTCAAATTGGTCATTTCTTCCATAGAATTACTCCTTAATTTATGTGTACAAAATTGTTTTCAATCTCGTCTGCGGTGTATATCCTGTATTCACACCGCTTTTTATATATATCATAAAAGCCTTTTACGGCTTTGTCAACAAATTTTTCTTCCGGATCAAAATCCGTTTTTGCGCCGAATCTTTCAGAGACTATATCCATCATAGAATCGCGCGACAAAATATAGTACCAAGCGCCGCTTCGCTCACTTTGAACAGCCTCTCCGGGAGCGGTGAGGTAATAAGCGCCGCCGTCGGTCCTTTTTATGCTTGTAGCCACACGAAGCAGATCTCTCTCGCCGATATTGGTTTTTCCGTTTTGTGATACCATTTTCAAGAGCTTATATAAGAGCAAGGGGTCCTTTTTCTCTCCAAGCCTTTTTGCGAACGCTGCCATAAATATTTTTTGGGCATCCGCTCTGCCAAGGTCAGCGGTAACGTATCCCGAGCGGTATCTCAAAAACTGCATAGCAGCCTCTCCGTCAAGCGTCTGTTCTCCCGCACTAAGATGTATGTGTAAGCCCTGCTCTGCATCGTCGTAGTCCATATTTTGCGGCACGGTCAGCGTAACTCCGCCAAGCGCATTAACCATATCCTTAACGGTGATGAGCGTAAGAGAAAGATAATACTCAATTTCAATTCCAAGGCTCTCTCCGAGCGATGACGCAAATCCGCTAACTCCAAGAACCCTCGGTGCGCCGTTGATCTTTTTGTAATCCGCATTCGTATAATTCCAATACGTGTCGCGCGGTATCTGCATAATATTTACTTCGCCGCTCGCGCAGTTTAAGGAAACGAGCATAGTGAGGTCGCAAAGACCTGCAGCCCCATCCTCGCCGAGAATAAGAAAATTATATATCCCGTCCTCCGCACCGACCTTCAGAGCGGTAGCATCCTCTTCATTTTTTATCGACGAAATATAGGCTATAACTCCCACTATCACAAGCAGCACAAATGCAAGCAGCATCAGCTTTACCAAGATATTATCCTTCATAATCCACCTCTTGAATTTTTTATGTATCAAGGGTGGCGAGGGATCATCTTTCAAGTATCAGAAAATTTCTCGCCTCAAACGTGGTATCGTTTATGTGCTTTCCGTCCTCAAGCAGACCTCTGATAGTCAGATCATAGGACATTATAAGAGTTTCACGAAGATGAGCGATCTTCTCGCTCTCGCTTGCACTGTCAAAATCAAAGTCAAAGAAGTATTCCCGGAGCGCAACGCAGTCCTCAAAGCTTCTTGACATATCGATATAGTCGGCAAGATAGATGATCTTTTCGATAATATTCATATCTGCCTTGCCCGTAGTATGATACCTTACTGCTTCAACAAGCTCGGGAACGGCAAATTCGGGATATTTTTCGGGAATTACGAGCGCCGCCGTTTTTGAATGGAACATCTTGGGGGATTTTCGCTCTGCCTCGCTCACCGCAAGCCCCGCTTTCTCACAGATGGCGATATGCTCCTCTGCGCTTCTCTCCTTCGTCACGTCGTGCAAGAGCGCAGCCGCGCGAAGAGTGGGGATCTTTTCGGGCGCGTAGATCTCGCCGAGGCGCATTGCCATTTTTTCCACCTCAAGCGTGTGATTATAGCGCTTCTCTCCCATTTCCTTCTTTACATCGGTACGTAATTTTTCAAGCATTTTCTCGGTAAATTTATTATTCATAAAAACCTCGCTATATATGCGCCGACTTGCGTCGGTCAAATTTTGTCAGTGAAAATAAAAAATTACAAATAAAGCTTGTTTTCCTTAATATACTGCGCCACCTTTTCGGGCACAAGATGAGATATATCCTCGCCTCTCTTTACCATCTCGCGGATCTCCGTGGATGAAAGCTCGATCTCGGGCGTCATTATCCTGCGGCAGATCTTGCCGTAATCATTAAGATATTTCGTGTTTTTTTCAATTATCTGATTTTCAAGAAGCTTGTCACTTTCACGGCGAACGTAGGTAGGATAGCAGAGCTTGAATATCTCCTCAGGCTCGCGCCACCGGTCAAGCTTGAGTGCCATATCCGTGCCAACGAGCATAAAGAGCCTTCTGTCCTCTCTCGCAAGAGCGCGCAGAGTATCGACGGTATAGCTTATACCGCCCTTCTCTATCTCCATATCGCTGATAATCACGCCCGTCTCACCCTCAAAGGCAAGTTCGCACATCTTCATCCTGTGATGCGCCTCGTCGCCGTCGTCCTTCATTTTTGAAGGATTGAGCGCGGTGGGTATCACAAATAGATAGTGAAGCTGCATTTGGTCCATAAACGCCTTTGCCGCGTTTACGTGACCGTTGTGAATGGGAGCGAACGTTCCGCCGTAAATGCCTATTCTTGTAATTTCATCCATAATTAAATCTCAATTCTTTTTTTAGTTTTACTTTCGCGGTAAAGAATTACTTTTCTTCCAATAACTCCTACCACCTCGGCGCGTGTTGCCTCTGCAAGCTCCTCCGCCATTTCCCTTGGGGAGTAATCGCAGTTGTCAAGCACGGTGAGCTTTATAAGCTCCCTTGCCTCAAGCGCATCGGAAACAGTTTTAACAAGGTTTTCCGCAATTCCGCCCTTACCTATCTGCATAATGGGCTGCATCTGCGATGCCATTGAGCGCAGAGTGGCTCTCTGTTTTGAATTTATCATATTTTTCTCCGTAATCTTATTTTCCAAAGCCCTCGGCGTTAAGCTTTTTCACAAGCTCGTCACAGTTGCCCGCAAAGACTCTGATGCATTTATCGTAATCGAGGAAGATATTCAAAAATACGCCCTCGGATATCGATATTTTTTTAATATCGCTTTTCTTTATTTCAAATTTTATGGCTTTATTTCCCTCGGTAGAAAGGACGAACATACTGCTTTTTGTGGCCACCATAAAGCCCTGTCTGATCTCCTCGCCAACGACGAAGTTCACTCTCTCGTCAAGGATTATCTTATCCTTGATCTCCTTTCGCAAGGGCTTGAATTTTCTGTCCCCTATCGCAAAGAGCACGGGTATGATTGTTGCTATAACGAGTGTCGTTATAGCCGAAAACAGCACCGACGTGGGCAGATCCGCATCCCCCGATACGAGCATAAAGGTCACTATTCCGCCAAGTGTGCTGAAAATGAAAAGCGACGGCGTATAGTATCTCAGCATATAAAAATTTCTCCTTAAATTCCAAGCATCTCGCAGAATTTTTTTGCAAAAAGCTCGGTAGCCACGGCTCTGTGGCTTATTTCATTCTTTTCTTGCGGCAAAAGCTCACCAAAGGTCTTTTTATATTTTTCAACGAAGAAGAGCGGATCGTATCCAAAGCCGCCACACCCTCTTTCCTCATAAAGAAGCGTTCCGCGGCACTCACCTCGGACGGTGAAATCCGAATACTCCGAGCCTTCGGGAAACGCGCAGGCTATCGCGCTTACGAATGCGCAGCTTCGGTCAGCTTCATCCTTCATATCCTCAAGGAGCTTTGCGTTATTCTTCTTATCGTTCCCGTGCTCACCCGCATATCTTGCAGAGTATATTCCCGGCGCGCCGCCGAGAGCATCCACGGAAAGTCCCGAATCGTCCGCAACGCCAATATATCCGTGAGCCGACACGGCTCTCGCCTTTATCAAAGCATTTGCTTCAAAGGTATCACCGTCCTCAACGATATCGTCAGATATTCCGACATCCTTCATTGAAACGACCTCTATATCGGGGATATATTTACGGATTATCGCGCCGAACTCCTCTATCTTGTGCTTATTTCCGCTTGCAAATACTATCTTCATATCACTCGAAAAGTGCGGAAATAAATTCCTCTGCGCAGAAGGGCTGCATATCGTCGATCTTTTCACCAACGCCTATGAATTTAACGGGTATTCCAAGCTCTCTCTTAATAGAAAGCACGATACCGCCCTTTGCGGTGCCGTCGAGCTTATTGAGAACGAGTCCCGTGATCTCCGCCGCATTTTTAAATTCCTTCGCCTGAAGGACTGCGTTCTGTCCCGTAGTCGCATCAAGCACCAAAAGGTTCTCTCTGTCAGCACCCGGAAGCTCGCGTGAGATAACGCGATTGATCTTCTCAAGCTCGTTCATAAGGTTCTTCTTGTTATGCAGACGTCCCGCAGTATCCACGATAAGAACGTCCGCGCCCTTATTTTTCGCATAGCTGATAGCATCGTAAACCACAGCTGCGGGATCACTTCCCTCGCTCTGCTTAACGAGATCCACTCCGCTTCGCTCACACCATACCGCAAGCTGATCGATAGCCGCCGCGCGGAAGGTATCCGCCGCCGCAACTACTACCTTTTTGCCGTCCTGACGAAGCTTATTGGATATCTTACCGATGGACGTGGTCTTACCCGCGCCGTTTACACCGATAACGAGGATGACCGAGGGCTTTGTTCCAAGCTTTAAGGGCTCTCCCTCTCCGATCATTTCCTTAAGTGTATTTTTAAGGAATGCGCGCACCTCGTCCGCATCCTTTATCTTTTCTTCCCTGATGTCATCGCGGAGCTTTTCAATTATCTCTTCGGTTGCGCCTGCGCCGACGTCTGCGCAGATGAGCATTTCCTCAAGCTCCTCAATAAGATCCTCGTCCACCTTGGTGAATGCCTTGAGCATCTGATCTATCGGAGCAAAAAGCGCCTTCTTCGTCTTCTGAAGTCCAGCCTTTAATTTATCCAAAAATGCCATCCCAATCTCCTTCCTTCTTCTTAGCAATATCCGCAACGTTCAAAGAAAGTATCTTTGAAATGCCGTGCTCGGGCATCGTTACGCCGTAAAGACGGTTCGCGCTCTCCATAGTACCGCGTCTGTGCGTGATAAGTATGAACTGCGTGCCGCCAGTATATCTTTTGATGTATTCCGAGAAGCGCGATACGTTAGCCTCGTCAAGAGCTGCCTCGATCTCATCAAGTATGCAGAACGGCGAGGGATTTACCTGAAGCACCGCAAAGAATAGCGCGATGGCGATGAATGCCTGCTCTCCGCCCGAAAGCTGCATAAGGTTCTTGATGATCTTTCCGGGAGGTGCGGCTTTTATCTCAATGCCGCAGTTGAGAACGTCCTCGGGATCGGCAAGCTGAAGCTCGGCATAGCCGCCGCCGAAAAGCTCGCAGAATACTCTGTTAAAGTTTTCATTTATCTTGTTGAAGGACTCGATGAACGAGGTCTTCATCTCGGAATCGAGCTGAGCGATTATCTTTTCAAGCTCCGTCTTTGACGCGTTAAGGTCGCGGATCTGCTTGTCCATATAATCGTAGCGCTCCTTGACCTCCTTGTATTTATTCACGGCGTCAAGGTCAACGTTACCTATGGCGCGGAGCTTATTGCGGCACTCGGTCTGCAGCTTAGCAAGCGCGGGGCGCTCCTCTGCCGTGATCTCCTCATATCCAAGCTCCATAGCCTGATTTCTCGTAAGCTCGTGATCGTCCCAGAGCTTGCTTGAAAGCTTATCGTAAGCATCTCTGAGGTTGGCAAGCTTATTCTCATTGGTGGAATGCTCGCGGTAAAGGATCTCCTTTTGAGAGTTCTTTTCCTTTATCTTGGCATTGACTGCGTTTATCTTCTTTTCGTATTCGGTCTCATTTTCCTCAAGACGCGATCTTTCCGCATTCAAGGCATTAAGCTCAGCCTCGCCCTTTGCGATCCTTTCGCGGCTATCCTGTCTTTCAGCCTCAAGAGCGATGAGTCTCTCGCGGTACTCCTTCACCTTTTCGTCCTGACCGTCTATGTCGGATTTCAGAGCCTCGATATGCTCGCGACTCTTCTCGATAAGAAGATTCTCGGTCTCTATATCCTTCTGAAGCTCGTTGATGCGGATATAGATAGCAGTAAGGGATCCCGAAAGCTCGTCCCTTTTATCGATAAGTCCGTTTCTTTCAACATCCTTGTCAGATCTGAGCTCGCTTATAGCGGATATCTTTGCATCAAATGCCGCTATCTGCTCGGTAAGGGTCGCAAAATCCTCCTCGTAGCGCTCGCGCATTCTCACGATATTGTCGTAATCCTCCTGCAGCTTATCCATAAGCGTACGGTTTGCGTCGATCTTTGCGTTTATCTGCTGAAGCTTGGTATTTTCGCTTCCCGCCATAAGCGCGATTATCTTCTTTCTGTCCTCAAGCGCACCTATCTCGCGCTCCATCTTTTCAACGTCGGAGGAGAGCGCTTTGTGAGTTTCGGAGAGCTTATTTATATTCTTCTCTATTTTTTCACACTCATCCTCAAGCTTTTTGACCTGACCCGCGCGTGAAAGAATACTCTGTCCGTGCTTTACAGATCCACCCGTAAATGAGCCGCCCACGTTGATCTGCTGACCGTCGAGCGTGATAGCTCTCACCTTATATCCGAGAGCCTTCGCCATTTCGGTCGCGTTATCGATATTATCAAACACCGCTATTCTGCCGAGCATATACGAAACTATATTCATATACTCGCTCTTGGTGCTTACAAGGTCGTCGGCAAACGCGATAAAGCCGCGGAAGCCCGATGCGTCCTTAAGCTCCTTAGTGATAGTGGGCGCTTTTATTGCGGTGATGGGCATAAACGTAGCTCTGCCCTGCTCGTGTCTTTTAAGAGCGAGCATTGCCGCCTTTGCGACGCTCTCGTTCTCTACCACGATATTCTGAATGGACGCGCCAAGGCTCGTTTCCACCGCCACCACGTATTTTTCATCAACGGAGATGAGCTTTGATACGGGTCCGTAGATCTTGCCCACGCTCTTTCCGTCGCTGCTTGTAAGCTTACCCTCGCTATATGTCTTCATCACGAAGCGCACACTGTTATTGTACCCCTCGAATTGCTCGTCCATAGCCTTGTAGGTATCTATTCTCTGCTTAGTTGACTGAAGCTGAAGCTTCTTTTCGTTAAGCTCGGAGTCAAGTCCTTCCTTCTGCTGAAGGACGCGCTGGAGCTCCGCGCTAAGCTCGGAGATCTTCTCATCGCTTCGCGCTATATCGTCATTATATTCGTCAACCGTGCGCGCGGTCGCCTTTTGCGATCTCGTAAGCTCGTCGTCGATACGCGCGTATTCCTGCATCTCGGCAATAAGAGTATCGTTCTTGTCATTATCCGTGCTTTTTGCATTTTCGATGACTGACAAACGAACCTTGAGCTGCATCTCCTCGGATTCCAGCTCTCTCATATCTGCAAACGCAGTATCGATCTCCTTTTCAAGACGGGATATCTCACCCTCAAGGCGCGCTATTTCATCCTCAGCCTCGTCGTGCTGACGGAATTTGAGCTTTGCCTCCTCCTTGATCTGCTCGATCCTCTCAAGATGATTTTCGATCTCCTTATTTTCGGCTTCAATGCTTGCGAATATAGTTTTCTTCGTATCTCCGCTCGCATCGATAAGGGACTGAATATGTAAAGCATCGTTCTCATTAACACGGTAGGTGCTTTCAAGCTTATGATTTTCGTCCGTCTTTTCGCGGATGAGGGTGAGCAATCTCTCCGACTCATATCTGTTGGTCTGAGATACCTCGGTAAGATGGTCCCTCTGCGCTTCAAAGGACGCTATCGCATCCTCTGCCGCCGCAAGCTCAAAGGCGGATTGCTTATAAAGCGTTTCGATCCTTGCGATATCGTTTCTGTATTTCTCCGTATCGAAGAACCAGAGCTGAACGTCCACCTTCTTTTTGGTTTCAAGAAGCTCAAGGGCGCGTTTAGCCTTCTCTGCCTCCTTTTCAAGAGGTCCTACCTGCGCGCTTATCTCAACGAATATATCGTTGATACGCGTCATATTATCCTCGGTCTGAGCGAGCTTTCTTTCGCTCTCGTTCTTCTTATGGCGGAATTTTGCAATACCCGAAGCATCCTCAAAGATGCTTCTTCTATCCTCGCTCTTGCGCGATATTATCTCCGCTATCTTACCCTGACCGATGATCGAATATCCCTCACGTCCGATACCCGTATTCATAAAAAGCTCGTAGATGTCGCGAAGGCGCACCGCTCTCTTGTTTATAAAATACTCACTCTCACCGGAGCGGTAATAACGGCGCGTTACTATGACCTCGTCATAGGGCGCATCAAGTCTGTTTTCGGGATCTGTATTATCAAAGGTGACGGAGACCTCCGCAAAGCCCATTGGCTTGCGTGAATCGGCGCCGCCGAAGATTACGTCCTCCATCTTACTTCCGCGGAGACTCTTTGACGATATCTCGCCAAGGACCCAACGCATCGCATCGGAGATATTCGATTTTCCGCTTCCGTTAGGTCCGACTATGACCGTTGCTCCGTGTTCAAACGTCAGCTTGGTCTTATCGGGGAAGGATTTGAATCCCTGCATCTCAAGGCTCTTTAAATACAATGTCGTATCCTCCTGTTCTCGGGATAGATTATACTTAGATTAAATCTATTATTATATTATACCGCAAAAGCTCAGCTTTTTCAAGAACTTTTACTCTCTTTATTCCATATTTTTGGCAAATTTTTTCTATATTTTTGCGTTTTTGTCCGACAATTTTTGATATTTCACCCTTCGGACAGTAAACGGTTATATTTTGAGGGATATTTTCCGCTCTGTCAAGCTCCGAGAATATCTTATCAAGATAGAGCGCGCTCATAGCAAGCTCCCCTATTGCGGAGTGGTTTGCTCCTCCCGCAACGTGCGATGCATCCGAAAGATTTTCACCCGATTGAAGTCCCACTCTTATGCAGGGCACTCCATATTCGGTAAAGACCTTAAGCGCCTCCTTGGTCCTGAAAATCGCATCGTCTCCGCTGAGTGCGATATACTCTCCGCTCTGCATCATATCGCAAAGCTCCGTGCCGTAAAACACAACTGTGGGATACACGCGCGCGCCGTCTGCGCCAAGCTCGCATATCCTTTTCGCCGTATATATCTCCTTTTCAACGCTTGAGCTTGGCAGTCCTATCATCATCTGACCTATAAGAGAAAAGCCTCTCTCCTTTATCAGTCTGCAAGCCCTCTCCGCCTGCGAGGAGGTATGTCCGCGCTTGCAGGCTTCAAGCACCGTATCATCCATACTCTGAAGTCCAAGCTCGACCGTTCGCACCGAAAAGCGCGAAAGGATATCAAGTATCTCCTCATCGATATAATCGGGACGGGTTGAGAGCCTTATTGAGCTTACCCTGCCCGCATCGACGTATTTTTGCGCAAGAGAAAGAAGCGCGGACATAAGATCCCGGTCAATTCCCGTAAAAGAGCCGCCGAAAAAGGCGATCTCTACCTCGTCCTCGGAGGTCAGCGTCGAAAGAGCCGTTTCTATCTCGTTTTCAACGCAGGAAATATCAAAGCTCATCTTACCCGAAATAGATCTCTGATTACAGAAAACACACATATTGGGACATCCCAGATGCGGTATAAAAATGGGTATATTTACGTGTCTCACCGACGTTTTTTCTCCTTTCGCAATTACTTTAAAAAGCAAGAAAGGGAATCGGGCATTTTACTCGATTCCAATTCTTATATTGATCAGATTTCTCCAAAGAGCGCAAGCGCCTCACGCGCGGCATTCTGCTCTGCCTCGCGCTTGGTCCTTCCCGTTCCTCTGCCTATAATGTTTGAATTTAAGCGCGCCTCGACCTCAAAGGTCTTTTCGTGATCGGGTCCCTTTGTTCCGACGAGCGCGTATGTAAGCGTGTCCACGCCCGATTGCTGTATTATCTGCTGAAGCTCGCTCTTATAATCGCCGACTACCTTTCCCTTTTCCCAAGCGTCAAGCTCCTTTTCAAAAAAGGGATGTACAAGTCCTGAAATTATCTCCATTCTGTGCGCGTTGCCGTCAAGGTATATCGCTCCCACAAGAGCCTCAAAGGTGTTCTCAAGAAGGCTTTTGCGCACTCTCGCGTTGTTCTTTTCCTCTCCGTTTCCAAGGAAAAGGAACGAGCCGAGATCAAACGCCTTAGCATACGAAGAAAGCGCCTCACGGCAAACGATGACTGCGCGGCGGCGGGTAAGCTCACCCTCGGGCTGATCGGGATATTTGTTGAAAAGATAAGTAGCTGCGATGATGGAAAGCACGCTGTCGCCAAGAAATTCAAGGCGTTCGTTATGCTCCACCACCCTGCCCTTGAGCTTCCACTCGTTTGAATAGGAGGAGTGCGTGAGAGCAGTTTTAAGGTACTCAATATTATTGAATTTATATCCGAGTCTTGCTTCAAGCTCGGAAAGGTTAGTGTTCTGCATATTTACACTCCTTACTTTTTTATTTCCGAAATAACACCGTCAATAGCCTCAAGCGCGCGAGCCGATACTATCTCGTATTTCGCGATCTTGCCGCCCTTCACTCTGTATCCAAGGGGCTCGATAATTCCGAAATTTGCATTCATCGGCACGAACTTACTGCTCATTGAGCCGTTTTTGACGTAGCTTGCCATAGCGCCTATCATCGTTGTATCGGGGAATATGACGCCATTCTCACCTAGCGCGCGCGCCGCGGCGTTTATTCCCGCCACGAGTCCGCTTCCCGCGCTCTCTATATAGCCCTCAACGCCCGTCATCTGACCTGCGAAAAAGACATTTTTGTTATTTAACATTGAATAATCGTTATTCAAAAATCCGGGGGAATTGAGATAGGTATTTCTGTGCATTATTCCGTATCTCAAAAACTCCGCGTTCTCAAGTCCGGGGATCATTCTGAACACCCTTCTCTGCTCGGGAAACGCAAGGTGCGTTTGGAAGCCGACTATGTTATACATAGTTCCCTCCTTGTTCTCCTTGCGGAGCTGCACTACCGCAAAGCTCTCCTTACCCGTTCTCGGATCGACGAGCCCCACGGGCTTGAGCGGTCCGTAGCAGAGAGTATCGTAGCCGCGCTTAGCCATTACCTCAACGGGCATACAGCCCTCGAAAACGTTGATCTTCTTATTCTGCTCCTCGCGGTCAAATTCCTTAAGCTCCGCCTCTCTTGCGCCGATAAGCTCGGTATAAAAGGCGTCGTACTGCTCACGCGTCATAGGGCAGTTTATATAGTCCGCATCGCCCTTACCGTATCTTGAAGCGAAGAAGGCAACGTCCATATTTATGCTTGAAAAATCAACGATCGGAGCAGCCGCGTCGAAGAAATGAAGTCCCGACGCGCCAAGGCCGTCCCTTATATAATCCGCCATCGCGTCGCTCGTTAAGGGTCCCGTTGCGATAACGGTTATCTCTCCCTCATTAACGGACGTTACCTCACCCTCGATCACCTCGATAAGCGGATGAGTCTTTATCTTTTTCGTAATGTAGCGAGAGAAAAGCTCGCGGTCCACCGCAAGAGCGGAGCCTGCGGGCACCTTGGTAGCCTCAGCCGCCTCCATTATGAGCGAACCGAGACGGCGCATCTCCTCCTTGAGAAGCCCCACCGCGTTGGTTACGCTGTCGGAGCGGAGCGAATTTGAGCAAACAAGCTCCGCAAAGCCCTCGGAGTGATGAGCGGGGGTATATTTATGGGGCTTCATCTCATAAAGCCTTACTTTTATTCCCCTCTTTGCTATCTGCCAAGCCGCTTCACAACCCGCAAGTCCCGCGCCGTAAACGTTTACAAATATATTGTCACTCATTGTTCTTCAACCTCGGTCCTTTGCGGTTCACATTCTCTTTTGTATCCGCAGGATTTATCCGCGCATACCAAAAGATTCTTGCCCTTCTTTCTGAAAAGCATCTTTCCGCAATCAGGACAAAGCTCTGCAGTTGGCATATCCCACGATGAAAAATCACACTTGGGGTAATTTTCGCAGCTGTAGAACACGCTCTTATTTCTGCCGTGCTTGGTTATGACCTTGCCTCCGCACTTGGGGCACGGAACGTCAAGCTCCTGTGTTTTCGTCTTTATAAATTTGCATTCGGGATATTTGGAGCAGGCGAAGAAGCTTCCGTAACGGCTGCTTCTAAGCACCATATCGGAGCCGCATTTTTCACATTTGAAATCTGCGATTACCTCCTTTTTAGGCTCCTTTTCCTTCTGCTCGGATTCCTCCGCGGTGGGTGTAAGAGGCTTAGTATTCCTACACTTGGGGAAATTGGGACAAGCGGCGAATTTGCCGAATTTGCCCATTCTCACGACCATCTTGGAGCCGCATTTTTCACATACGATATCGGTCTCCTCAACGGGAACCTTTATATCGGCAGAGCCTATTTTCTGCTCAGCCCTCTCAAGCTCCGTCTTGAAATCCGCCCAGAAGCCGGAGAGCATATCAAGGTAATCAAGCTTGCCCGCCTCGATCTTATCGAGGTCCGTTTCCATATTGGCGGTAAATTTATAGTCCACTATATTGCTGAAATTCTCCTCCATTATCTTAGTGGTAAGAGTTCCAAGCTCGGTGGGAACGAGGGACTTTCCGTCCCTGCGGACGTAGTTTCTCGCGATTATCGTTGTAATAATGGGCGTGTAGGTACTGGGTCTGCCTATGCCCTTCTCCTCAAGGAATTTAATGAGGGAGGCCTCGGTATATCTCGGGGGTGCTTCGGTAAAGTGCTTTTCCGCGTTTATATCGCTCGCGCTGAGAAGCTCTCCCTTTTTGAGTGCGGGTATCCTTATATCCTTGATCATAGCGACCTCGTCGCTCTGCGCCTGAGCCTCCTCGGATGCCTCATACACAGCCATATAGCCCTGGAATGCGACCGTATAGCCGCTCGCGCGGAAGATATATCCGCTGTTTTCAACGTCGGCAGTAACGGTGCTGAGTCTTGCAGACTGCATCTGCGACGCGATAAATCTCTCCCAAATGAGCTTATAGAGCTTATACTGATCCGGAGTGAGCGCCTTCCTTATGCTTGTGGGGGTAAGCTCCACCTTTGAGGGTCTTATCGCCTCGTGAGCATCCTGAGAGCCCTTTGCCGCTATAAACTTTCTCGGAGTGGCGGGAACATAATCCTCACCGTATTTTTCCGTGATAAACTCACGCGCAAGAGCCTGCGCATCATCGGAGATACGGAGCGAGTCCGTTCTCATATATGTGATTATACCCTGAACGCCGCCAAATTCACTTCCGAGGTTTATTCCCTCGTAAAGCTCTTGAGCCACTCTCATAGTGCGCGCGGATTGGAAGCCGAGCTTATTAGCCGCCTCCTGCTGCAGGGTGGACGTTGTGAAGGGGGGAGAGGGAAGCCTCTGCTTATCCGCCTTCTTTACTGCTTTTACGGTAAATTCACCGTTATTTATTGCGTCAAGTACAGCTTGGGTCTCGGACTCGCTGCCGAGTCTTATCTTGCCGTTCTCATCGCCAAAGAATCGAACGGAAAGGCTCTTGCCATCTGCGTTTTTAAGCTCCGCCTCGACCGTCCAGTACTCAACGGGCACGAACTCCGATATCTCATTCTCTCTTTCAACGAGTATCCTTGTTGCAACGGACTGAACACGTCCTGCAGAAAGACCGCTCTTTACCGTTTTCCAGAGAAGCGGACTTATCTTATAGCCCACTATTCTGTCGAGAAGTCTTCTCGTCTGCTGTGAGTTGACGAGATTCATATCTATATTTCTGGGCTCCTTAATGGACGCCTTTACAACCGAGGGAGTTATCTCATTGAAGCCTACTCTGAGCGTTTTTTCAAGCGGTATTCCAAGAACGGTCGCAAGATGCCACGCGATAGCCTCTCCCTCTCGGTCGGGGTCGGTCGCAAGGAATACCTTCTTTGCACCCTTAGCTTCTTTTTTTATCTCCTTGATAAGATCGCCCTTACCTCTGATATTTATATAATGCGCGTCAAATCCATTGTCAATATCTATGCCAAGAGAGCTTTTCGGAAGATCGCGAAGATGTCCCTTTGACGCAATTACCTTATAGTTTGAACCAAGATATTTTTTTATAGGTCCAACCTTCGTTGGTGATTCCACAATAACAAGATTTGCCATATGATTTCCTTTCTATTTTCTTAAGTACATACCGCCCGGAAGCGTGCTTATAAGTCCCTTAATTTCGAGCATCGTGAGAGTTGCGATAAGTGATGAAACGTCATGTCCGCTCTTTGCGATCTCGTCAACGGACACGGGTCTGTCGCAGGGCATTCCTTCCCACACGCTTCGCTCATCGGCGGTGAGTGTATCTATAATGCTCTGATCCACGGTGGATTTCTTTGCAGACTCAGGCTCTTGCTTACTTTCCGTAGCCGTCGTTTCGTTAATTCTCTTCATTTTTGGTACGCTGTAATAGTCGCTGTTCTGCTCCTTATTGTCATTAAGCTCGGAATTGAGCTTTTTGAGCAGAGCCTCGGGAGTTTCCTTAGGGCCTCTTCTGAGCTTGGTAACCTGTATTCCTACCTCATCGAGCATTCCCATATCAAAATCCGAGCTAAGCTCTCCCTGACGGAGCTTTACGGAATTTACGAGCGGAGAGTGGTTCTCAAAATAGTATTCAAGTATATCGCGTGCGCCCGTAATCGCCATCGCACCGTTCTTTATAAGCTCGTTTGGTCCCTCACTCATAGGCTCCTCGATGCTGCCCGGGAGCGCGTAAACCGTTCTCGATTGCTCAGCCGCACATTCCGCCGTTATCAGCGCGCCGCTATGCCTTGGAGCTTCAACTATGACCGTTCCCTCACTGAGCGCGCTTATGATCGCATTTCGCTCGGGAAAGTTGTTTTTGTATGCGGGAGTTCCCGGATGGTAAGCCGTTATCACCGCTCCGTTTTCGCAGATGTATTTTCTTAGCTTTCTGTGCTGCTTGGGATAAATAACGTCGATTCCGCATCCAAGCACCGCAACGGTTGTTCCCCTTCCGCCAATAGCACCTGCGTGAGCAACACTATCTATACCGAGAGCCATCCCGCTCACCACAACAGCGCCCGCAGAAGCAAGCTCATAAGCTATTTTATAGCAGGAACGCATACCGTATTCGGTCATATTACGTGTTCCGACAACGGAAACGCAAAGTCTTTTATTAAGATTGGGCAAGGCACCCATATAATAAAACAGTATCGGCGGCTCCTTCATAGCCTTAAGACTCTCGGGATAAAGTGAATCACCGTAAGTAACGATCCCGACGGAATTGTTTCTGCAATAGCCCTGGATAGTCAATGATTCATCAAGCCTTTTGTCAAGCAAACGGGATATCTGGATATCGTTTAATATCTCCGCCTTGCGAAGAGCAGATTCGTCAGCTTTGTATATCGCATAGGAAGAGCCCTCAAAGCAATCGAGCAATCGCTGAAAAATCTTATTTTGATTTCCGAGCCTTAATGAAAGCCAAAGCCAATACGTAAGCTCCGATTTTTTAAACAAATTAAATTCCATATCGATTTTATTTAACCTTATACATTTCCCACATGCAAACAGAAGCAGCTATGCCCGCGTTAAGGGATTCGCTTCCCTCCTCCATAGGTATGTATATACATTCGTCACACGCCCCTATCGCATCCTGCGAAAGTCCGTGTCCCTCATTTCCAATAAGTATCGCGTCGCCACGCGCAAGCTCCGCCTCTCCAAGCCTTTTCGCATCACGCTCAAGCGCCGCGGCATAAACTCGCGAGCCGCCCTCTCTTACGGAGCGCACCGCGTCCGGGATCGAATCGACTATAAAAATATTCTGTGTGAAAAGAGCGCCCATAGCCGCTCTCACGGTCTTGGGGTTATAGAGATCGGCACAATCCGAGCTTATCACGAGTCTGTCAGTTCCAAATGCTCTCGCGCTCCTTATTATAGTGCCGATATTTCCCGCATCGCGCACACTCTCAAGCATAAGCATCGACCCGTATTCGCCGCTTGTCAGAGCGGAGTAATCCCCGTCAAGCGTTACGATGCTCGGAAGATACTCGCACACGGTTATTATCCCCTCGGGAGAAAGCTCATCGGTAAGCTTTGAAAAAGCTCCCTTGGTAAGCACCAAAAGGGACGCATCCTTAACGCTCTGCTCAACGGTGTCCCTATATTTTTCAAGCGCATCCTCGGAGACGAGAACGTATCTTATCGGCGCTCCGCTTGCCGCTGCCTCGCAAAAGAGCTTGATGCCGTCGAAGCGGAAAAGCCCCTCTTCTCTTCTGTATTTTTTATCCTTGAGCTTCGCAAATCTTACGACGAGCGCGTTGCTTTTAGACGAGATATATTGCCATTCAGGTGACATTTTTTCGCACTCCTTTCGACAAAAATACGCCTTGTGAAAATTGAAAAGCCGCTGAAAATTCAATGATTTTTCATCCCTCACAAAAGCATCTAACGGTACAGTCTTGGGCTTTTTTGCCCAAAAACCGTACCGAAAAACACGTTAATATATATGACAAAAACCCGGCAGACCGGGTTTTTTATCTGTAATTAGAGAGCTGCCTTAGCCTGCTCTACGAGAGCTGCGAAAGCAGCCTTATCGTTAACTGCAAGCTCTGCGAGCATCTTTCTGTTAAGGTCAATACCAGCTTTTTTAAGGCCGTGCATAAATGTGGAGTAGTTCATGCCGTTAACCTTTGCCTGAGCATTGATTCTTGCGATCCAAAGAGAACGGAAGTCTCTCTTCTTAAGCTTTCTGCCTGTGAATGCGTAGTTACCGCTCTTCATAACGGCTTGCTTAGCCATCTTGAAGTGCTTGGACTTTGCGCCCCAGTAACCCTTTGCAGCCTTAAGTACTTTATTTCTTCTCTTGCGCGTCATCATTGCGCCCTTAATTCTTGCCATTTTTCTATCCTCCTAATAAATTCCCTTTAGATTATTTCTGAATGAGTGCCTTGTAGTTAGCAGCCATAGCGTCGCTGAGGTAACCGTTTACTCTGCCCTGTCTGAGAGCCTTACCGGACTTCTTACCTGTCTTATGACGGCGGAAGCAGTGGTTGAGCTTAACCTTACCCGTGCCTGTTACAGAAAATCTCTTGGATGAAGCCTTATGTGTTTTGATCTTTCCCATTGTTTTATCTCCTTTTAATTCACTCGGAAATCCGAGAAGTTATTTTGTGTACCGTTTTATTTCTTGATTGGCGAAATTACCATACTGAGAATCCTTCCGTCAAGCGCGGGCTTTTTATCGACCGTGCCAAGCTCTGCACAAGCCTCGCGGAACTTCTCCATAATCTCAACGCCAAGGTCCTGATGCGACATTTCTCTTCCCTTAAAGCGAAGAACTACACGAACCTTATTTCCGCTCGACAGGAATTTGTGAGCGTGCTTTAATTTCGTTTCAAAGTCGTGATTTTCGATTCTGCAGGAAAGCTGGATCTCCTTAAGCTCAACAGTCTGCTGCTTTTTCTTAGCTTCCTTTTCCTTCTTCTCACGCTCGAAGCGGAATTTTCCGAAATTCATAATTTTGCAAACGGGGGGATTTGAATTTCCCGCCATCATAACGAGGTCAAGGCCGTCGTTGTAAGCCATTCTGAGCGCCTGCTCTGTGCTCATGATTCCAAGCTGTTCTCCGTTTGCGCCGATAACTCTGATCTCCTTTGCGTCGATCTGCTCGTTAGTCAGCATTTCTTTTGCGTTAGCGATGGGTAAACACCTCCAAAAAATAAAAATCGTACGCAGATTTCTCCCGTACGACACCCAAAGCCCAAAATGAGCCTTTATATCAAAAATATCAACACAAGCGCACCTATGTGGCAGGGTGAGAACGGGGAGTTCTGCTTTATTACTGTGCTATTTTACCATATAAGCGCGCTTTTGTCAATAGTTTTTTTAAAATATTTTCGACTTAATTTTTGCCCTTCCCATCTTGAAAAAAAGCGCTCCTTGTGGTACAATAATTATATTATAATTAAATGGAGAAAATATGCAGGATTTACACGATAGATATTTAAAAGCCAAGCGCGAGCTTTTTAATAAGGCTTACAGCGATCTTAACGAAATGCAAAGGCAATCAGTGTTTTCCGTTGACGGCCCCCTGCTCATCTTAGCGGGCGCGGGAAGCGGCAAGACCACGGTTCTTGTTAAAAGAATTGCTTTCATAATCAAATACGGCAACGCGTATGCTTCAAATTACGTTCCCTTTGATATTTCGGAGCGAGAGGTGGTTCGTCTTGAAGAAGCGATAAATCTCACAAAAGAGGAGATCATCCCCCTGCTCGACCGCTTTGCGCAAAGCCCCTGCGCGCCTTGGCGTATGCTCGCCATCACCTTCACGAATAAGGCGGCGGGAGAAATAAAGTCGAGACTAGCTTTCGAGTTAAAGGACGAGAACCTTGCCAATCAAATTTGGAGTGGAACATTTCACTCCGTTTGCTTGCGCATTCTCCGAGTTAATTGCGAATTATTAGGTTACACAAACAATTTTTCGATATACGATCAAGACGATAGCAAAAAACTTATTACAACTTGCATGAAAGAGCTTGACATAGATCCAAAAGCTATGTCTCCAAAAATTGTACAATATCATATTAGTGATGCCAAAAATCGATTGCTTACCCCAGAAGATTACCTTATAGAAGCAGAAGGCAAAGGAGATTTGATGAAAAAGCGAATTGCCAAAATCTATCGTACTTATCAAAAAAGGCTAAAAATTTCAAATGCACTGGATTTTGACGATATCATAATGCAAACTGTCATTTTGCTTAAAAGCAACAAACATATTCTTGAGCGTTACCAAAAGCAATTCAAATATGTTTGCGTTGACGAATATCAAGATACCAATGGAGCACAATTTACTCTTACAGGTCTATTATCAAAAGGATATGACAATATTATGGTTGTAGGAGATGATGATCAAAGCATCTATCGTTTCCGCGGCGCTACAATAGAAAATATTTTAAGTTTTGTAGATAATTATATGCCAGCTGCGCCAATGATAAAATTGGAGCAAAACTACAGATCAACCCAAGTCATTCTTAAAGCAGCAAATGCAGTAATCAGTCACAATACCCAACGAAGAAGCAAGACCCTTTGGACGAACGCGGGCGAGGGAGAAAAGATACATCTGAAAAAGGTGTTCGATCATAACGAGGAGGCTCGCTACATAGCCGACAAGATCCAAAAAATGGTGAGCGAGGGCTCACAGTTCCGAGATTTTGCACTCCTTTACCGCAACAACGCGCAATCAAGCACGATAGAGCGCACCTTTGCCAAGAGCGGTATTCCCTACCGTATCATCGGTGGAGTTCGCTTTGCGGACAGAAAAGAGATCAAGGATATCGTAGCTTATCTTCAGCTCATTCAAAATCATAACGACGACGAGCGTCTCGTTCGTATAATCAACGAGCCAAAGCGAGGGATCGGCGACAAAACGCTTGACGGCGTGCGCGCGATCGCGAGGGAGCAAGGCTGCTCAATGTTCAAAATAATTGAGAATGCCGATAAGTTCACCGCCCTTTCAAAGAGCGCGGACAAGCTGCTTGGATTTGCGGCTCTTATAAATTATCTCACCTCACTTGTGGGTGAAATGTCCCTCGAAGCATTCATCACGCAGGTAATGGACAGATCCGGCTACAAGCAGATGCTTGTTGCGGCTGGCGAGGTGGAGCGCGACAGACTTGAAAACCTTGAGGAATTTTTGACCGGCGCTATCGAATACGAAAAGAACTACGCCGACGACGGCTCATACACCTCGGTGCTTGAGGGCTTTATGGAGGAAACGAGCCTTGTTGCAGACGTTGACCGCTATGATGAAACTGCGGACGCGGTCGTTCTTATGACGGCTCACAGCGCAAAGGGACTTGAATTTCCTTACGTATTCCTGCCCGGTATGGAGGAAGGGCTCTTCCCCTCCATGCAATCCATAACGTCAACCAATGCGGAGATCGAGGAGGAGCGAAGGCTTTGCTACGTTGCGATAACGAGAGCAAAAAAGGAGCTTTTCATAGTTCATACCAATCAGCGTATGCTCTACGGCAGAACGCAGTTCAATCCCGAATCGCGCTTTTTAAAGGAGATCCCCGAATCCCTTATCGCAAAGGAAAGATCCCCCTACGATAGACCTAAAAAGCCCGTTTACAGCTATAACGATATGGGCGAAAAGCCGAGATACGATACGCTCACGATAAACGCAGCTCCCAAAAAGCCCGCGGCGCAAGCTAAGAGCGAGGTGCTTGAGGCGGGCGACAGAGTTTTCCACGCCAACTTTGGCGAGGGCGATGTGATAAGCGTCAAGCGTATGGGCGCAGATTGGCTCTACGAGGTCGTCTTTGATAAGGTCGGCACCAAAAAGCTTATGGCAACCTATGCTAAATTGAAGAAGATATAATAAAATCAAAACTCCCACCGACAAGGTGGGAGTTGTTTTTTAATCTATCGAAGGATAATATGCACTTTTCCACGTCAAAGGTTCCATAAACTCGACCCCGTCGTTATCAGCGGTAAATCCCATACAATATATAGCATAAGGATATTCGGGATCGTTGCTCCTGCAAAGTGTATGCGTGCCGGTTCCGAACTCGTACCATTCATCAAGCCAAGTGTTGTCCAAGCATTTTACACCGATATCCAGATATTTCATTTCATCGGTTTTCTCCGTGATCTTAACCTTAAAGCTTGCGCGATACCAATACTCAAAACCGTCAATTATTCCTTCATAAGGCTCGTCGCTTTCATATCCGTTGACGGTAACCTTATCACTTCCGATTATTTCATAATATGGCGACTCCTTAAGCTTTACCTCGTACGTATAACCGTCCCTACATTCCAGATCCGTATGCGCGGAACAGAATATTATTTCAACACTCACTTCTTCACCATAGGCGTATTCCGTCTTGTCCGTCTTTATTTCAAATGGAAGGCAAAAGTATGGTGACGGAGGAATAAGTCTAAACCAACCGCACCCCGAAAGGGTGAGGGCGGTGAAAAGCATCACGAGCGCGAGTAATAAGCTTGTTAGTTTTTTCATAACCCATTATCCTCCTATTTTATAATTCATTGTTCCAAAAATGCATTTTATTAAAACGAATTTCTATAGTATTTTCATCAATTCTATAATAATCAAATTTGATTGTCAAGGAAGTATAAGGAAAATAGTAGCCTTGTATTTCAACATCATTTACATACATAAAACATATAAATTCTAACATAAATGAGCCTTGGTCTTGTTCTACATACTCCCTTGGGATAGTTATTTCTTCAACATGTTGATATACACTACCGTTACTAATAAAGAATGGTGTAATAAGCAAACTGTATTTCTTGGTAAAAGCTTCTTCCTCACTAATACCTTTAATAAATGTAAACCCGTCTATGCTTGATAATTCTTCAATAGTATTAAATCCCAGTTCAATCTTTTCAAAATGCTTTTCACTTGTAATATCACCGTCATAAAGATACAAAGCAAAATATAGATGATCACAGCTTATACCATTATAATACATGATTTTAGGATCATCAACCTGTGACTGATGGGTGGAATAGCCAATGTTAAATTTCACGCTGTCTTTGTTAAAGGTAGTTGTGTCTGATGTGGCTATAAAATTAAGATATGAATAGTTAGCGTGATGCCATCTTATTTGACCGCCAAGTGCATACTCATAATCCATATCACTCAATTTATATTGGTATCCCGGTTCATAAGCCGGCCACATTCTACACCCCGAAAGGGTGAGCGCGGTGAAAAGCATTATGAGCGCGAGTAATAAGCTTGTTAGTTTTTTCATAGTTTGTTCTCCTTTTTTAATGAATAATTTTTCGGTATTTTTAATTCTGTGGTTCCATAATTTCAACCGCCTTTGAAGAATTTGAGAAATCTCTCTATATAATACTACCTATTCTCTTTGCAAAATTCTTCAAATCTTGGAAAAAATTTTTATTATATTATAAAAGTGTACGTTTTTCAAAAAAAGTATAATAGTTTTTGGTGTTGTTTCTTAAATTTACAGTTTATTAACAACTTACCCCAAAAATATTCAAAAAACGCGCAGAGTTACACCGCTTTTTCGGTACCCTCTGCGCGATTTGGTTTTATTTACATATCAAAGCTATTGATTTTTCTTGTTACGTAGTTGAGCATCCTTTTCTGAATGTAATTTGCATTCTCGTCAAGGAACGCTGCGGCTTCGCCCACGCAAGCCTCGCCCGAAAGGCGGTACATATTGAGCGCTCTTGCAAGCTCGTCGTCACCGTTTCTTACAAGGCAATCCTGAATGTCGGCAAAATCAGCATCGGGAAGCTCAAAAAACAGTCTCCAAGCCTTCTTTGAGTGCTGAGCCTGAAGGTCGCTTATCATTTTATAAGCAACGAGCACCTTAAATGCGCCGTCCTTACCGAAGACCTCCTGGTCGCCGGAGAAAACGTTGTTCTTCCAAAGAGCCACGGGTGAGCCGAAGGCATCGATGACGAATTTGCTCATCTGCTTATCAACCACCTCAAAGGTGAGAGAATCAAGGGGTATTCCCTTTTTCTTGCCGTTTGAGTTAAGGAAATAATTGAGCGTTTTTTTCTTTGAGCCGTCCTTGCTTGCAAATACCATAAACGTATCCATATACGCAAGATATCCCACCATAAGCGCGAGTATTCCAAAAAGTGCTGCAACTATGACGAGTATTATCTTAGCGGACTCAGCCTCGATATTACCGACGAACAAGGCGATAACGCCCGCAAGCACGAGAGAGAGCGCAGCTCCCGCCCACAAAAGTATATTAACGACTTTTTTCTTATCCATATCAATTCTCCAAAATAAATATTATATATTTATTCTATCACATAAGATTGTCTTTTTCAATAGAATTTTAAATTTTTATGTCATTTTAGCTCATATTTTTTGTATTCCGCACCGAGAATTATCCTGCGAGTGTCGATATACTTTTCAAAATCCGAAAGCTCGAGCGTGGCAAGGTCAAAAATCAGCACTTCGCAGCCTTCTTTTGTTTTAGAAAACAGCGAATACCCGTCTCCGATCCTGCGCCCGTGCGCGCCGACTATAAGGACATCGCTATCGTAAAAGTATTCGTCAAAAGCACCGCTTTTTGCAAGATAGCTGTCAAAATACGGGGGCGTGATAAGAGTTATCCTTCCCTCTCCGTAGGAATAGCTCAGCGCAAGGCTCGGATGCTTACCTCCCACACCGTAAGCTCGCGGTGTTACATTGAGGGTTCCCGAAAGCAAGTCGATGCTCTCCTGCGGCTCGTAAACATACAGCTTTACATCCTCTTGCTCAAGCGTGCGAGAGATGCTGCTGAGCACGTGCCATTCGTCCTCGGTCTGCGGCATTGGTGCAAGCACGCGCGAGACCTTGAAATTATCGCTTATCATATTTAGCGCGCGCTGATGGTCGCTATGATAATGCGTGAGGATAACGCCGTCTATTTCCGTAAAGCAATTTGATCTTGCAAGGCTCACCGCATCGTAAAAGCCGCCCGAGCCTCCGTCCGATACGTCGCAGATATAAACGCCCTCGTTCGAGGAAAGCACGAGCATATCTCCAGATGCGTATTCCGCGACCACCTTATCCGATCTTGAAAGAGTAAAAATACCCACATTCAAAACAAAGAGCACTGCAAAAGCAATACTCGGTACTGCAAGCAGCCATTTTTTCTTGAGCTTCATACCAAAAAGGGTAACAGAAGTCAAAAACAGAGCAAAAGCTAAAACAGTAGTAAAAGGATATAAAAGCGAGAGCATCACTCCCGGAATATCCGAGAAAAGCTCGGCGCAAAGAGTCAAAGCGCCTCCTGCAAGGTGGGCAAAAAATCCCACGGGGACGGCGATGAGCGATATCTTATAAAAGACGAGGGAGATCAAGGACAGGACCATAAAAGCCTCGCAGATAAATCCCGCAAGGATATTGGTAACGAAGGTCGCAAGGGATACTTCACCAAAATATACCGTCATAATCGGAAGCGTTGCCACAAAAACGCAAAGAGAGGTCAAAAGCAATCCTGCGCCCCTGCGGAGCATTTTAATTAGCGGATTCTCACTTTTATCCCTATTTTTGAGGAAGGGCACGTGCGCTCCGATCATTGACGATGCGATCACCCCAAAGGTCGAAAGGAATGATAACTGAAGTCCGATGTCAAGCACGGCGCACGGCTCGATAAGCACTATCAGGGACACTGCCATAAAAAGTGCGGTGAGTGAATCCCTGCTCCTCCCCATTATAAACGACAGATACACCGCCCAAAGCATAAGCATTGCTCTGCACGCCGAGAGAAGAAATCCCGTGAGCGCGATATAAAAGAGCGAAAACGCCACAAGAACAACGATGCGCGCACTCTTTGGTACGTAGAGCTTTTGAAGCAGCCATTCAAATATACCCATCAGTATCGCCACGTGCAAGCCGCTGAGCGCAAGCATATGGTAAATACCTGCGCGCTTAAAATCTCTTAGTGTAGAATCGGACAGCAACCCGCGATTTCCAAGCAACAGAGCGCTTGCAAGTGAGCCGTCGCGCTTGCCAAGCCCCACCTGAAGCCTTGCGGAAAGCCGTGAATTGAGCGAGGAAAGGACTAATGGCAAGCGAAATCCGCCATCAAGCATTTCTATGCTCTCGGCTTTTTTGATCACCGCCACAACAGGATATTTATATTCATTATTATTTCTAAGGTATTCCGCGTCCGAATATTCGGAAAGCGGAAGAACCGTAACGCTTGCCGTGAAAAAGTCTCCGCGTGAAAGCTCCGAGCCGAATTCGGTAACGAATACCATATCCAAGCTCACGTCCTCCCCGTCCGCGCGCTCCACCCGAACGATAAGCTCGCTCATAAACTCGTGGTCGCCGCTCACTTCTCTCACATAGCCCTCAAGCTCGTGCGCGCCGAGGTATTTCTCCGTCATTTTTTGCGTCCTGAAGGCGTTTATGTCCGATGAAACGTTTGCTATGAGCGCAGCAGCAGCCAAAAGCACACAAACGAGTGTAAGATTTCTCTCTTTTTTTCGCAGAGAGCGCAAAAAGAGGGCAAAAACAAGCGCAAAAAACGCAAAAAATAAAAATATTTTTATTTTATTATCCAGATACGAAAATAGTGAAAAAGCCAAGAATACCAAGGCTATACACGTAAAATATCTTTTTGTGAACGCGTTCATATACCCTCCTTTCGAAAAATATTTCAAAAAATTGTTGACAAATCAAAAAAAACTATGTATAATACGAAGGAACGAGCCCCGGACGGCATTCCGCAATTGAATATTTATTCGGGGTTCATTAACTAACAAAGATTTATACAATTTTAAGGAGATTGCTATGTTTGAAAAAGTAAAACAGATTCTTATGGACGAGCTTCAGGTTGAAGAAAGCCTTATCACTCTCGACGCTGAGCTTGCTAACGACCTCGGTATCAACTCTATTGAGCTTGCAGACCTCGTTATGATCTGCGAGGATAAATTCGACATTGAGATCAGCGACGAAAACATCGGTCAGTTCGTTACTATCCGTGACGTTGTTAACTATCTTGAAACACTTTAATCAAAACTGAATCAAATTAAAAACGGTCTGTCCGGCTATGCGCCGACAGACCGTTTTTTTATCTTCTTCTCTTAAAAAACTCGGAAAGCAATGCTCTGCTCTCCTCTTCACAGGGTCCCATCTGCGCATTAACCTTGTGAAGCAGCGGATATGAATTCAGATTCAAAACACTTCCGAGAGCACCCGCATTAGCGTCCTTTAAAGCAAAATATACCTTACCGATCCGTGCGTTAAGTATCGCTCCCGCGCACATCGGACAGGGCTCGAGTGTAACGTACATCTCGCAGTCAGAGAGCCTCCATCTGCCAAGTCTTTTGCAGGCGCGCTCAATTGCAAGCACCTCCGCGTGAGCCGTGGCAAGAGATGAGCATTCGCGCTCGTTATACGCCTCTGCTATTATCTCTCCGTCCTTAACTATTACCGCCCCAACGGGCACGTCGCCCGCATCAAACGCGATCCTCGCGTTTTCAAGGGCTCTATACATAAATTCCTTTTTCATTCTACCTGTGTGCTTAAAAATACATAAAAAATCATCGTTGCTACCGAATAAATTACGAAGATCATCATTGCGGGCGAGAAAAATCCCCTCGCTCTTTCGCCCGGTGTGAGCGGAGCCACCTGCTCGCCGTTTTCATCCGGCTTTAAGGTCAGAGGACGGATAAAGCTCTTTTTTCTCAAAATATCTGCCAAAAGCACGGTAAGGGATATTCCCATAGCCGCCCAGATGAGCATATCCGAATAATTACTGTACGCATTATATACCGTGGGAGAGCATTTTTCATAGATTATATCGCCAAGAGCGCTTATGCCGTTGTTGATAAAGTGCAAAAGTATCGGGTATATGATATTCTTGCTCTCAACGTATAGCCAACCGAGGGAAAGTCCCGCGATGAAGGTGTAGAGCAGCTGCTCGATATTGGCGTGCATCAGGGAGAAAAGCACCGCGCTGATCACCACCGCAGTTCCCTTTCCGTAAACCGTGAGCGAGCGGCAAACGGTTCCTCTGAAAAGAAGCTCCTCAACAACTGCCGGGATTATCGCAGAATAAATAAAATATATGATTATTTGATATGGGTGATCAAGCTCAACGTTCCATAAATACTCCTGCGTAAAATCGGAATAATCGGAAAAGGCGTTGACAATATGGTAGTTGACATATGCCGTCATAGTAGTTGCGCCAAGTCCCACGAAAAGTATCACAAGGGATTTTGCGACCGTTGTCTTTTCGCTTTCAACGGGCTCATAGATCTCTTTGTCTGCATTTTTATTCATTAAATTGAATATAACAACTGGCAAGGTGAAGGACACAAAGTAAACGATGCACTCACCCGTTCTCATAATGGCGTCGATTAGCTCCGTATCGCCGAAAAGCCCCAAAAGAAGGCTCTCCGCAATGCCGAGAGCCGTTGCTAAAACGAGCAACGCGCCCTGATTTATCATCATAGCTACAGCTATGCGATTCATAAGCGAGCCGTAGATCCCTTTATCCTGCTTTTTCATAACTGCTCCGCAATCTCGTAGGACACGATATTATCCTTAACGAAAACTATCTCGTGATCCCTGATATAAAACCTCGGAACGCGCTCTCCGATGGAGCATATCATCTCATATCCAATCGTTCCGTTGCGCTTTGCAAGCTCATCCGCCGTGATAAGCTCGCCCTTATCCGAGCCGATAACGGTGATATAATCGCCCTCTCTGACTCCCTTGACGTCCGTCACGTCAAGCATAAGCTGATCCATACAGACCCTGCCCACTATATTGACTCTCTGCCCTCTTATAAGAAGCTGAGTGCCATTATCGGCGTTCGATCTCCAAAAGCCGTCCGCATATCCAACGGGAGCGGTAGCTATCTTTGTTTTCTTCTCAGCCTTGAAGGTGCAGCCGTAGCTTACCGTGTCGCCGGCTTCGATCTCTTTTATCATTGAAATCACCGATTTAAGGCTCATAACGGGTGATAGCTCCTCGCAGCCCCTCACCTTGAGCGATGGCGCAACTCCGTAAAGCACTACTCCAACGCGCACCATATCCATATGATATTCGGGATATTCAAGAGTGGTCGCGCTATTGGCACAGTGCTTAATCTCAAACGCTATTCCGCCCTTCTCTATCTCATCAACCGCGGATGTAAATCTCTCATACTGCGTACGGGTATAATCTCTTCCGTCCACTCCCTCGTCAGCGACTGCAAAATGAGTGAAGATGCCCTCGGGTAAAAGTCCGTCCATAGAACAGACCTCACATACGGTATCCGTAATCTCCTTGCCGCCGTGGATACAGTCGAAGCCAATGCGACCCATTCCCGAATCGAGCTTTATATGTATCTTAACGTTCACTCCGTCTGCGCGGGCGCATTTTGAAAGCTCCCTTGCGTACGAATAAGAGAACACGGTTTGGGAGATATTATTCTCTGCCAAGATCGACGCGCAGCTTGCGGGGGTATATCCGAGAATGAGGATGGGTGTTACTATGCCGTTATTTCTCAGCTGCATAGCTTCTTCGATATTTGAAACGGCAAAAAAGTCCGCTCCGAGCCTCTCGTAGAGCTTTGAGAGATAGACCGCTCCGTGACCGTACGCGTTAGCTTTGACCACGCAGCAGAGCCTCGTGCCCTTACTTAATTTGCTTTTTATGATATTAAAATTCTTCTCGGCAGCATTAACGTCTATTTCTGCCCAGAAGCGTTTTCTTTTGGAAATATATCTATCCTTCATATCGGCTGCCTCCTTTAGAATTTTATCCATATTATTTTATCACACCTCTCGTCAAAAATCAATAACATTACTAAAATATTATTCCATCTTTCAAAAAAAGCGAAGAGGATCTAATCCTCTTCGCTTTTTTCATCATTGACTTTCATCGATCTTTCGTCAAGCCTTCCTTCGGTGAAGATATACACCGCAAGCACCGAGAGAGCGCCCATTACCGCCGTAAGCTTTTCAAGAGTCAGCTCATCAACTCCGAAAAGCACGCAGAGCGCAGTTATCAGCGCGGATACCGCCGCCCAGAATTTTCTGCTTGACAGCTTTTTTATCAAATCCTTTTTCATCTCTCCATACCCCTCTGATTTTCAAGCACGGTAATTCTCTTTTCGTGTCCGGAAAGCTCCGTATAAAAATGCGCATTCTTATTTGATTGCTGCTCCATCGTTTCCTTAAGCTGAAGCACCGCGCTCTCGAGCTTTGACAAGGTCGAATTTATCTTGACGACAACGTTCATAACCGCGATAAATGCTGAGATTATACCAAACATTCCTACCGCTATTTCCCAGGTCATCCTTTCTCCTTTCTGCTATATCATCGTTCCCGAATACATTTTAGCATATCCTGAGGGCTTATTACTGACAAAAACGTGTCAAAAATCAGTTTTTTTGAATAATTTTCTTGACATTGGCTTTTTGCTGTGATATACTAACTCTTGATATGAAACGCCCTGACGGGAAGGAGTAGCTTGATGCTTGCCCAAAGAGAGCAAACGGTTGGTGTGAGTTTGCGGTAAAGATCGAGTGAAGTAGTCCCCGAGCGGTTTTTGCGAAACGGCTCAGATGAGAAAGTAGCAAAAAACGGTGTTCCCCGTTAAAGAAATTGAGTGCGCTTTTCCGTTTTGAAAAAGCGAAATCAGGTGGTACCGCGTTCCCACGTCCTGATATCAGGATGGGGGATTTTTTATTTTCAGTTAAAAATCAATTTACATATTTCAAGAAAGCGAGGTTCAAAAAATGAACGGCTATAACGAGCTTCCAAAAACGTATTCTCCCTCTGAGTTTGAGGACAGAATTTACGCGAATTGGTGCGAAAAGGGTTATTTTACACCCGACAAGAACAATAACAATCCCGCGTTCTCTATAGTGATCCCTCCGCCAAACGTAACGGGTCAGCTTCATATGGGACACGCGCTTGACGAGACCCTGCAGGACATCCTCGTCCGCTACAAGAGGATGCAGGGCTATAACACCCTCTGGGTCCCCGGTACGGACCACGCGGGTATCGCTACGCAGATAAAGGTCGAGGAGCGTCTCCGTGTTGACGAGGGTCTCTCCAGATACGATCTCGGGCGTGAAAAATTCCTTGAACGTGTTTGGGCTTGGAAGGATAATTACGAAACAAGAATCACAAATCAGCTTAAAAAGCTCGGTTCATCCTGCGACTGGTCCCGTCAGAGATTTACTATGGACGAGGGCTGCTCACACGCGGTTCGCGAGGTATTTGTAAACCTTTATAACAAGGGTCTAATCTATCGCGGATACAGGATCATCAACTGGTGTCCCCGTTGCCTTACCGCTCTTTCAGATGCGGAGGTCGAATACAAGGATATGCCCGGACATTTCTGGCATATCAAATATCCCATCAAGGGTGAGGACGGCTACGTTGAGGTTGCTACCACACGTCCCGAAACAATGTTCGGTGATACTGCAGTTGCGGTTAACCCCGATGACGAGGCTACAAAGCATCTTATCGGAAAGACGCTCATCCTTCCCATCGTCAACAGAGAGATCCCCGTGATCGCCGACGATTACGTTGAAATAGGCTTCGGTACGGGCTGCGTTAAGATCACGCCCGCGCACGACCCCAACGACTTCCTCGTTGGTCAGCGCCACGGTCTTGAGCAGATCAAGGTCATGAACGATGATGCAACGATGAACGCATACGCAGGCAAATACGAGGGTATGGACAGATATACCTGCCGCAAGGCTCTCGTTGCAGACCTTGAAGCGCAGGGCTATCTCGTTAAGACTGTCCCCCACGATCACAACGTTGGCGTTTGCTACCGCTGCGGAACGACGGTTGAGCCTATGACGAGCGATCAGTGGTTCGTTAAGATGAAGCCCCTTGCAAAGCCCGCGATCGAGGCGGTCGAGAACGGCGACGTAAGCTTTATCCCCGAAAGATTTTCCAAGAACTACTTTAACTGGATGAACAACATCCTTGACTGGTGTATCTCCCGTCAGCTTTGGTGGGGACACAGAATTCCCGCATTCTACTGCGACGATTGTGGCGAGATGACGGTCTCCAAGACCGATATCACCACCTGTCCCAAGTGCGGTGGAAAGGTTCATCAGGACGAGGACGTTCTTGACACCTGGTTCTCCTCTGCGCTCTGGCCCTTCTCCACTCTCGGTTGGCCCGAAAGCACCGAGGATCTTAAGAGATACTACCCCACGAGCGTTCTCGTAACGGGTTACGATATCATCACCTTCTGGGTATCCCGTATGATATTCTCTGGTCTTGAGCATATGGGACAAAAGCCCTTCTCCACAGTATTCATTCACGGTCTTGTAAGAGACGCGCAGGGCAGAAAAATGTCCAAATCCCTTGGAAACGGTATCGATCCCCTTGAGATAATCGACCAGTACGGCGCGGATGCGCTCCGCTTTGCGCTTGCTACGGGTAACTCTCCCGGAAACGATATGCGATTCTCCGACGAAAAGATCGAGGCGGCAAGAAACTTTGCAAACAAACTCTGGAATGCTTCCCGCTTCGTAAGAATGAACCTCACAATAGACGAGATCAAGCTCCCCGACGAGTCAAAGCTCGCGCTTGAGGACAAATGGATACTCACCAAGTTCAACGAGCTTACAAGAAGCGTTGTTAATAACCGTGACAGATTTGAGGTCGGCGTTGCTCTCTCTGAGATATACAGCTTCACCTGGGATATCTTCTGCGACTGGTATATCGAGCTTGCAAAGGCAAGATTTAACGAAAAAGAGACAGAGGCAAATCTCATTTGTCAGAACGTTATCGCGTACGTTCTTAACGGAACTCTCAAGCTCCTTCATCCCTTTATGCCCTTCATAACCGAGGAGATATATCAGGCTCTTCCCCACACGTGCGAGAGCATTATGATAGATCGCTATCCCGAATATAATGAGACTCTTAACTTCTCTGCAGATGCTGAAAAGATGACGAAGATAATTGATGCCATCACAGCTATACGCGCAAGAAGAAGCGAGATGAACGTTCCTCCCTCAAAGAAGGCAAAGGTATTTATCGAAACGAGATACGGCGATATCTTCGGTGCGGCAAGCGAAGCGTTCTTCGTTCGTCTTGCCTCTACAAGTGAGATATGTGTTGCCGAAAAATTCGGCGATGAGGTAAGCGCGGATAACTCCGTACAGATCGTTACCGACGCGGCTACTATCTACCTTCCCCTTTCCGACATCATCGACTTTGAAAAGGAAAAGGCTCGTCTTGAGGGCGAAAAGAAGAAGCTTGAAGCCGAGATCGAAAGAATAGTTAAAAAGCTCTCCAATCAGGGCTTCGTGGCTAAAGCGCCCGCGGCTGTAGTTGAGGGCGAAAAGGCTAAAATGGCTAAGTATCAGGAAAATCTTGATAACGTACTCGCCGCTCTTTCAAAATTGAATTAAAAAATTATCATCCAAGCCCCCGGGGGCTTGGATGATTTATTAGAAGGATATATGCTGTTTTCGCCCTATGATGAATACCTGCAGAAGATGCACCTTCGAGTCGATCCCGACAAAAACCACGTGCTTTATCTATGCTATGAAATGAACGTCACCGGAACGGAATACAAGATACTTAAGCTTATGGCAGGCTCACGAAAGACCTACTTTCCCGCATCCTTTATCGCAAGCGAAATAGATCCCGAATGGAGCTGTGCGAACGTATCCTGTCATATATCCAACATAAATTCCAAGTCAATGGCTCTCGGAGAGCGAAAAATTATTAAAAATTGCACTAAAAAAGGCTATTTTTTCAATGAAGAAATGTAAAAATTATTGACAAAGCCTTTTTGCTGTGATATAATATCCTTGTGAATTATGTATTTTTTTACTACATATATATATTTATTCAGTAAGAGAAAGGATCAATAAGATGGAAATTGCAATCATCGCTCACGATATAAAAAAAGAACTTATGACTCAGTTTTGTATTGCCTATTGCGGAATTCTTAGCAAGCATAATCTTTGCGCTACGAGCATCACTGCAAAATACATCTCCGAGGCAACGGGTCTTAAAATAGAAAAATTGCTCACAGGTGAGCACGGCGGCGAGCAGCAGATAACATCACGTCTCGCTTATAATGAGATCGATCTTCTTCTCAACTTCAGAGATACAAGAACCTCTTCCCCCTATAACGATGAGGAGGCTGAAATGATGAGAATGTGCGACCTTCACAATATTCCCGTCGCTACCAATATCGCCACCGCAGAGATCTTAGTTCAGGCTCTCGACCGCGGCGACCTTAACTGGAGAGAGGTATATAATCCCCGCTCCGAATATAACAGAAAGAGAAACGGACTTCTTTAATCAAAAAGCAAATGCAGGGACACGCTTCCCACAGCCGTCAAGCACAGAGAGAGGATAATTTGCTGTGATATCCTTCTTGGCGCGTGGATAAGTACCACCCGTGCGTCACTTCAAATACACCTTTAAAGTTAAAATTTCGGGTGGAACCGTGCGTTATTCGTTTACCGCACCCCGAACGGTATAACCGTTCGGGGTGTTTTTATTTTATACACAATATAATAGGAGATACATCTATGAAAATCAAACTTTCTGATCTTGAGCTCAGCTTTGACGCGCCCATCACGGTTTACGATGCGGCTCGCAGCGCTGAGAAAATCGACCGCAGCGTTATCGCTGCTAAGGTTAACGGCAACGTGGTTGCTCTTAACTATTTACTTGAAAATGACGCGGACGTTGAGCTTCTTACTTTCAAGGACGCCGACGGCAAGCACGTTTTCAATCACACCGCAAGCCATATCCTCGCACAGGCTGTAAAGCGCCTTTATCCCGACACAAAACTTACGATAGGCCCCGCTATCGAAAACGGCTTCTATTACGATTTTGACTCCGAGGTATCCTTCACGCCCGACATGCTCTCAAAGCTTGAATCGGAGATGAAGAAGATCGTTAAGGAGAACCTTCTTATTACGAGAAGCGAGCTTCCGAGAGCCGAGGCTATCGCGCTTATGCAGGAAAAGGGCGAGCCCTATAAGGTTCAGCTTATCGAGGAGCTTCCCGAGGATGCGGTTATCAGCTTCTATACGCAGGGAGAGTTCACAGACCTTTGCGCAGGTCCTCACCTCTTCTCAACGGGCGCTGTAAAGGCTGTAAAGCTCACACAATGCACGGGCGCTTATTGGAAGGGCGACCAGAAGAATAAGATGCTCCAGAGAATTTACGGTATTGCATTCCCCTCAAAGGACGAGCTTAACGCATATATCACAATGCTTGAAGAAGCAAGAAAGCGCGACCACAATAAGATAGGCCGCGAGCTTGAATATTTCACAACGGTTGACTGCATCGGTCAGGGCTTGCCCATCCTTCTTCCCAAGGGCTCAAGAACCATCCAGGCTCTTCAGAGATGGATCGAGGACGAGGAGCA
>JAFXKD010000035.1 GCA_017531925.1 Clostridia bacterium
CTTCGCTACGCTCAGGATGACGTATAGCCGTTTTGCGTTTTGTGTGGCTATTCACACGGTAGCAAATTACAGATTTTTAAAGCGCCTGTTAAAATGCTTTAAAAATCGTTATGTGTCAATTCATTGACACAATTTGCGCGGATCAAGTCGGCTCAGCACACACTAAACGGCTACTGGGCAAAGCGTTTTTAAGCTTTTGCGGAGCTTTTCTCGAAAAGCGACCATTCATAATCCAACTAACTACCGTACTTTTTTTCGAAAAAAGTAGGATCCACAACAAACTAATTTTAATAAACTAACTACAATAAACTAACTTCAAGGATAAAAAATGAAGATCAAAGAAATCAACATCATAAGATTTGGAAAATTTGCAGATGCGACGTTTGCGCTTTCAGATGGCTTCAACGTAATAAGGGGCGACAACGAGAGCGGAAAATCCACGCTTCTGGCAATCATAAAATTTGCGCTTTACGGAGTGGGCAGAAAGAATCCCAACGTTACCGTAGGCGAGCGCGAGCGCGCGATCTCGTGGAACGCAGGTATTGCCGCAGGATCGCTGACCGTTGAGGACGAGGGCGGCAGGCTCTACCGCATTGAGCGTGCGGGCAGGGAGGGTGCGCGCGGTACCTACGCGGACAAGGCGCGGATAATAGACATTGAAAGCGGTGCGGAGGTGTTTGCAGGTGAGGTTCCCGGAGAGCATTTTCTCGGCATACCTGCGCAGGCTTATGACAGTATGTGCAGCATCCGTCAGCTTGAAACGGTGCTTCTCAGCGGCGAGGCGGTAAAGTCGGTCATCGATAATCTTCTCTCCTCGGGCGACGAGAACACGAGCGTTCAGGCGGCTATCAAGATGCTCGACACGGAGCGCCGCAGACTTATGCATACGAATGGCAAGGGCGGCCTTGTTTTCGAGAGCGAGCTTGCTCTTGAAAGGCTTAAAAGTGAGCATCGAGGCGCGCAGTTATATGAAAACGAGCTTATAAAGAACCGCGACGAGCTGGAACGCGTTGAATTGGCTCTTTCAAAGTCCCGCGCGGAATTTGAGGTGGCGCAGAGGGCGTGCGACCTTCACGATGACGTTTTAAGACTCCGGAAATTCGATAAATTAAAGGAGCTTCGTGAGGATAACGAGCAGCTTCGTGCTTCGATTCGCGAGCTTGATACACTCTGTCACGATGTCTCTGCGGATGCGTCCTATGAGCGCATCTCGTCTCTTCGCGGTATTGGCGAAGCCTTGCAGAGAAGCAGAGCGGCGCGCGAGAGCGCACTCTCCGAGCTTGACGGCGCAAGGGCACTTGTCGATAGCTCTACCTACGAGAACGAATCGGGACTGTCCGACATACTTGATGAATTCGGCTCGGCGGGAAGTGCCGTGGCTTTCGTTGAAGCGAAGCGCAAAAAGGCATCGAGCGGCAGCTTTCTGCTCACGTCCTTCGGTATAGGAGGCGCGATACTCGTCGCGTTCGCGTGTATTCTCGCATTCGCTATGAATAACGCGGCGGGCGCTATGACGGTCGCATTCATTGGCGCGATACTATGCTCGGTGGCATTCGTTTCTTACAGACAGATCGTGTCCGCAAGAGCGGAGCTTGACGGATTTTTCGAGCGTCTCGGCGCATCGCACAAAAATGAGAGCGGCGCGGCTATTGGCGAGCTTCTTTCAGCATTTGAGCAGAGCAGAACGACTAAATCTCAGCACAAAAACGCGCTGGAGGGTGCAAAATTCCGCCTTTCTGCCACGGAGGATACATTTAATGCCGATCTCAACCGCGCAAGAGCGGCTTTGCGTGAGGTCGGTGCGAGCGGTGACGACGACATCGACGGAAAAATTGAAGATATATGCGCAAAAATGAAGGATTATCTTGTAAAACGTGAGGAGCTTGAGCGCGGCTTGAGAGAAAACGAGGCGATCATAAGATCCCTTTCGGACGAGCTTGCGCGCTTCTCGGAATCCGATATAAGAGCCCGTCTTACTCCGCAGATGATGGAGAGGATCGAGGGCACGTCCTTTGAAAAATTGAAGGCGGAGCGCGACCTTGCACTGCACAGGACCAATCATTTCGGACAGTATAAGGCGGGGATTGAGCGAAATCTCGCCGCGAGCGGAGGCAAGCGCGCATCAAGTGAGATCTTCCCCGAGATCGAGGCGGAGAGCGAGCATCTTGAAGCCTTAAAACTCCGTCTTGACGCGGTAAAGCTCGCTATGGAAACGGTGAACGCGGCATCCCTTAGCATAAAAAGTGACGTAACCCCCCACATTCGCGACAAGGCGAGGGAAAATCTCTCTGCCGCAACGGGAGGGAAGTACGGTGAGCTTTATATCGACGATAATATGAGGCTTTCAGTATTCGTGGACGGCGCGACGCGTCCTATTGAGTCGCTCAGCCGCGGAAGCCTTGACGCCGCTTACTTTTCGGTGCGCCTTGCGCTTTTGCAGACGCTTCTTGGCAATAAGCAGCCGCCCCTTTATATGGATGAGTGCCTCTCCCAGCTTGACGACGGCAGAGCCACCAACGTGCTTTCAATCATCTCATCCTACGCAAAGGATTCCCAGTGCGTGCTTCTGACCTGCCAGACCCGCGACGTCGAGCTCGCCAAGTCCGTAGCCCCCGACGTGAACGTTATTGAGATTTAAGGTCGGCTTGAATCGATCTTCACACAAAAAAAGAGAGAACAAATCGGTTTCATACGAGCCGAAACGTTCTCTCTTTTTTTGTTGGTATTAAAAGTGATATTCTTCGCTGACGCGAAGAGTGATGTTTTGTTATTTATCTTTTTCCTCGTTTTCTTCTCTTTCTTGGAGCGCTTTGCCGATCTTTACGAGCTTGGACGATGCGACAAGCATTATCACCACGCCGCCAAGCAGCCACGTTGCCCAGCTCGTGTGATCAAGAATAAGCAACACCGCCGCCGCAACGAGAGCGATCGCGCTGAGAACGAATAAGGCAATAGCGGGGAGATATTCTTTATCCATAACGCCACCTTAGAAAAGTCCCACGATCTCGCCGCGCTCGTCAACGTCGATCTTTTCCGCCGCGGGAACCTTGGGAAGACCGGGCATAGTCATAATATCTCCCGTGAGAGCTACCACAAAGCCCGCGCCCGCGCTCACCTTAACCGACTTTATCGTTACCGTAAAGCCCTCGGGTGCGCCAAGCAGATCCTTGTTATCGGAAAAGCTGTACTGCGTTTTCGCCATACAAACGGGGATATTTCCAAATCCGAGAGCCTCAAGTCTCTCTATCTGCGCCCTCGCCTCGTCCGTAACGTATATTCCGTCGCCGCGGTAGATATTTTTAACAATCTTTTCGATCTTTTCCTCAATAGTGCCGTCAAGCGAATATGAGAAGCTGAAATTCGAATTGTCCTGCTCGCAAAGACGAACCACCTCGCGCGCAAGCTCCATGCCGCCCTCGCCGCCCTTAGCCCAGACGTCGGAAAGGATTACGTTCACACCTCTCTCGCGGCACTTTTTGATTATAAATTCGACCTCTTTCTCAGTATCGGTGGGGAATTTATTAAGAGCCACCACGCAGGGCAGACGGTAAACGTCGGTAATGTTTGAAAGATGGCGCAAAAGGTTGGGGATTCCCGCTTCAAGCGCGCAAAGATCCTCCTCTGCAAGCTCATTTTTTGCAAGTCCGCCGTGCATCTTAAGTGCGCGGATGGTCGCAACAAGCACCACCGCGTTCGGCTTAAGACCCGTCATACGGCATTTTATATCCAAAAACTTCTCCGCGCCGAGATCCGCGCCAAAGCCCGCCTCGGTAACGGTATATTTTGCGGTTTTGAGAGCCATTTTCGTCGCAATAACGGAGTTGCATCCGTGCGCGATATTGGCAAAGGGTCCGCCGTGAACGAACGCGGGCGTTCCCTCAAGCGTCTGTACGAGATTTGGGGAGAGCGCATCGCGAAGAAGCGCCGTCATAGCGCCCGCCGCCTTGAGATCCCCCGCAGTAACGGGCTCACCGTCAACGTTATAGGCAACTATCATTCGGGACAGACGCGCCTTGAGATCCTCTATGGACGAAGCAAGGCAAAAGATAGCCATTACCTCGCTCGCGACCGTGATGTCGTAGCCGTCCATTCGCGGCGCACCGTCAACGCGGCGACCGAGTCCGTCTTGAACGCAGCGGAGCTGACGGTCGTTCATATCCACACAGCGGCGAAGCGTTATCCTTTCGGGATCGATACGAAGCTCGTTTCCCTGATAGATGTGATTGTCAAGCATCGCGCAGAGCAGATTGTTTGCCGCTCCTATCGCGTGAAAATCACCTGTGAAATGCAGATTTATATCCTCCATAGGCACGACCTGAGCGTATCCGCCGCCTGCCGCGCCGCCCTTTATTCCGAAAACGGGGCCGAGGGATGGCTCACGAAGTGCGGTAACAACACTCTCTCCTATGCGCGAAAGTCCGTCCGCAAGACCTATCGTCGTGGTCGTCTTTCCCTCACCCGCGGGCGTGGGAGTTATCGCGGTGACCAAAATAAGCTTGCCGTCGGGCACGTCTTTCTTTCCGTCAAGATACGAGAGCGAAACCTTCGCCTTGTGCTTGCCGTATGGCTCGATAAACGCTTCATCAATCCCCGCCACACGCGCGATATCGTATATATTTTTCATTTTGCATTGCTTTGCAATTTCAATATCCGTAAGATATGCCATTTTTTGTTCCTCCCTTGAGGTTTTATTTATCATTAGTATATCATTAAAATCCCGTATTGTCAATCTAAAAGGAAATATAAAGTTCAAAAGCTTTCGCGTGGACTTGTAAAAAAGTAACAACCGTGTTCATTAAAATGATAAAATCTCTTGACATTTATAACATTTGTGATAAAATATATAATGAAATAGGATGGCAAAATGTCGCCATATTCTCAAAAAAACATAAAAAACCGCTGAAATTTGCGGAGAACGGAGAAAAAATGAACGTTTTAAAAGAATTATCCCTTATCGGTATCGTACCCGTAATAAAGATCGACAGAGTTGAGGACGCTCTCCCTCTTGCTAAGGCGCTTATCGACGGCGGACTTCCCTGCGCGGAGATCACATTCAGAACTGCTGCTGCTAAGGATGCTATCGCGGCTATTACAAGGGAATATCCCGATATGATCGTTGGCGCGGGCACAGTTCTCACAAAGGAGCAGGTTGACGCGGCTATCGAAGCAGGCTCAAAGTTCATCGTAAGCCCCGGCTTTAACCCCGAGATCGTTAAATACTGCCAGGAAAAGGGCTGCCCCATCGTTCCCGGCATCAACAATCCCACAGGTATTGAGCAGGCTCTCTCCTTGGGTCTCACAACCGTTAAATTCTTCCCCGCAGAACAGAGCGGCGGTATCAATATGATCAAGGCTATGAGCGCTCCCTACGGCGCAGTAACATTTATGCCCACGGGCGGCATAGGCCCCGGCAACGTAAACGATTATCTCTCCTTTAACAAGATCCTTTGCTGCGGCGGCAGCTGGATGGTTAAGGCTGATATGATCAGCGCGGGCGACTTCGACGGTATTAAGAAGCTCGTTCGTCAGGCAGTTGACACGATGCTCGGCTTCAAGTTCAAGCATATGGCTATCAACGAGACAAGCAAGAACGCGGCTGACTCCGACGCAAACGCGATAGACAGCATCTTCGGTCTCGGTACAAGAGCTGCAAGTGCATCCACGTTCGCTTCCGAGTCCATCGAGATCATGCACACACCCGGCAAGGGCACGCACGGTCACGTAGGAATTCAGACAAACAACGTTGAGCGCGCGGTTTACCACCTTGAGCGCAGAGGAGTTAAGTTCGATCACTCCACCGCAAGATTTGACAAGGCTGGCAAGATGACATTCATCTACCTCGCAGACGAGATCGGCGGCTTCGCATTCCACATTTGTCATTAATTTGTTCTAAATATACGATTTTTTGAAAGGAATTTTGAAAAAATGAAAAGAGTTGTAACATTCGGCGAGCTTATGCTCAGACTTCAGCCCTATAACTATGAAAGATTCGTTCAGTGCGACCACGTTGAATTCACATTCGGCGGCGGCGAGGCTAACGTTTCCGTTTCTCTTGCTAACTACGGTATCGACGCGGCTTTCGTAACAAAGCTCCCTGCACACGCAATCGGTCAGGCGGCTGTAAACAGCCTCAGAAGATACGGCGTTGACACATCCATGATCGTTCGCGGCGGCGACAGAGTGGGTATCTACTTTAACGAAAAGGGCGCTTCTCAGAGAGGCTCCGTATGTATCTATGACCGTGCTAACTCCGCTATCGCAAAGGCTTCTACCGCTGATTTCGATTGGGATGCTATCTTCGATGGCGCTGATTGGTTCCACTTCACAGGTATCACTCCCGCTCTTGGCGAGAACGTTGTTGAAATCTGCCGCGAGGCTTGTAAGGCAGCTAAGGCAAGAGGCGTTAAGATCTCCTGCGACCTTAACTACCGCGGTAAGCTCTGGACAAGAGACCAGGCAAGAGCAGCTATGACTGAGCTTTGCCAGTACGTTGACGTTTGCATCTCCAATGAGGAGGACGCAAAGGACGTATTCGGAATCGAGGCTGAGGCTACCGATATCTACGGCGGTAAGCTCAACCACGAGGGCTACAAGTCCGTTGCTAAGCAGCTTGCCGATAAGTTCGGATTCGAGTACGTTGCTATCACTCTCCGTGAGAGCCATTCCGCATTCGATAACGGTTGGTCCGCAA
>JAFXKD010000036.1 GCA_017531925.1 Clostridia bacterium
AGCGCCTGTTAAAATGCTTTAAAAATCGTTATGTGTTGCTCCGCAACACAATTTGCGCGGCTTTAGTCGGTTCAGCACTCACTAAACGGCTACTGGGCAAAGCGCCATAAAAGTTTTTTGGTTCTTTTTTTCAAAAAAGAACAATCTAAAATCCAACTAATTCTACCATAAATTAAAGTTTGATAATCAAACATAAACATTTAATAACTAACATAAGGAGGTACATATTATGCCGGGACCCGGAGGAGGATCAAGAGGAGGAGGCTTCAGCGGAGGCTCAAGAGGAGGCGGCGGAAGCTTTGGAGGCTCACGCGGCGGAGGCTTTGGCGGAGGTTCACGAGGAGGTAGCTTTGGCGGCGGACCGATGCATCACGGACCGCACCACCATCATCACGGACCGATATTTTTCTTTGGACCGAGAAGGCGTTATTATGGCGGCGGAGGCGGCGGTTGCGGCGGCTTAGTCGTTGCGATAGTCATTCTTTGCGTTTTTGCGCTCGCTTTTATCGGAATGCTCATCGATTCGCTTACCTTTGGAAGCGATGATCCGAACGGTAATATCATCTATGACGAAAGAACGTTCCAGGGCTATGCGGATTCAGAATACTTTAACGCGTTTTCCGCTACGGAGGATTATGAGAATAATATTTTGCTTGTTTATACGGTTTACGAGGGCTATGACGGATTTGAGTGCATAGCTTGGATTGGTAATAACGTGCCCACGAGCATCGATGAAATGATGACGGGCAGCGCGATAAGCAGCGGAATATCGGATTATTATGAATTCCAGCTTTCAAAGGGCATTGCTATGTCCGTTGACAAGCTCACCGACAGAGCGCCCGCTTCGAGTGCGAGCGTTGACACGCGTTTTTCAAAGCTGACAAACTATTCATCCCTTGAGATGAACAAGGAGACTGTCAACAAAGCTCTTGTTGCATTTGCGGAGAAAACGGGTATCAATATTGCCGTTGTAGTGGTTGACGGCGCGGACGTTTTCGGAGTTACTGAGAGCGGCGATGCCGGATTTGCGATCTTTGGACTTCTGTTTATCGTTGCTATCATAATAATTATTATTGCTTCATCCAGGTCAAAGGGAAAGAACAATAAAGAAAAGAACGACACCACAGATAAGACCAATCCCGATGCGGGACAGGGAAAATATGATCCCAACACGGGTACGTGGGTATAAAGGAGAATTTAATGTCTAAAAAGAGAGATAGGCATCTTCTCGCTTTGGAAAGCGAGGAAAGAGAGCATCAAGTTAACATGATAAGAGAAAAGTTCGAGGAACAACAAGCAAGTCGTGCGGTTATTGGTACAGGAATGTATCAACGCCCGAGCGGAAAGCACTTCGGTTGCGTGTGGGTTCTCTTGAGGAATTTCGTGTTGGCTCCATTGGTTTTAATGATGATAGTTTTCTTGGCCAAGGCTTGCTTTGGAGGATGATGCTTTATAAAGCAGGGCGATCGATGTCGCTCTGCTTTTTTCGTTAAAAATAGTAATAAAATGCGTAATAAATTTGAAATGTTAAAATATCAGCGTCCAACCGCAAGCATACCAACATCACTATTATTTTAAAAATAAATATCAGAAATGTTTGCTAATATATTGAAAAATTCTTAAAAATTTGATATAATACCTATGTATGTGCTTATTGCCGTACCGATCAAGCTTAGGAGGGTTTAGCAATGAAAACTTGGGAAGAATTATACGACGAATGTGCTTCTTGCGAGAAATGTGAGCTTTATAAAACGAGGACCAACTGTGTTTTCGGCGTTGGAAATCGCGAGGCGGATATACTTTTCGTCGGCGAAGCTCCCGGTGAGCGCGAGGACCTTTCGGGAACGCCCTTTGTTGGCAGGGCGGGACAGCTGCTTGACAAGTATTTGTTTGCCGTCGATATCTCGCGCGAGGACGTTTATATTGCGAACATCTTAAAATGCCGTCCGCCAAAGAATCGCGATCCGAAGCCCGACGAGGAGGACGCTTGTATGGATTATCTGCGCGAGCAGGTACGTCTTATCCGTCCTAAGATGATAGTTTGTCTTGGAAGAATAGCGGCTCAAAGGCTTATCGATCCCAATTACCGAATCACAAAGGAGCACGGCACTTGGGTAAAGAAGGGCGACTTTCTTATGACTGCCGTGTATCATCCCGCGCTTCTTCTTCGCGATCCCCGCAAAAAAGAGGAGATGCTTGAGGATATGAAGGCGATCAAGGCAAAGCTTGACGAATTAAAATAATTTTGGAGAAATAGATGGAATTTAATGAATACAACGAGGGGGAGCTTGAAACCGTCGGCGATGGGAGCCGATACGTTACGAGCGCTCACTTTGGAGACGAGCGACTCTCTATTGCGATAATCGCTGCGATTTTGGTGCTTGCGGTTCTTGTGTGGTCCGTTTTTGCTCTCTTTACCGAGGAAAGCATTCCTGTTTGGAATCCTTCTGGCAGTAGCGGCAGCTCATCGTCCTCATCGACTACCACGGGAAACGGTGGGGGAGGGAACGAGCCGGAATACCCCTATGCAACGAAAACGGATAAAACTAATTTTATAGCGAGCGCGGGCGGAGACGATCTTGACGATATATATCTTTACTCGGAATATGCAATCTTGATAAAGCTCTCGGATATGACGACGCTGGCACATCAGGGCGCGGACGAGGTGATATATCCCGCGTCGATGACAAAGGTCATGACGGTGCTTGTGGCTCTTGACCGTATTACCGATCTTTCCGACGGATACGTGATCGATGAGAGCGTTCTTGCGCAGATGCCCGACGGAGCGGCAAACGCGGGACTTGCATATTACGTTGGAAGGACCTTCAGCGTGCGAGATCTTCTATACGGTGTTTCCTACGTTTCTGCGGCGGATTCCGTACTGTGCCTTATTGATTATCTCAATCTCACGGTCGAGCAGTTCGTAAGGCTTATGAACGAAAAGGCGGCGCAGATAGGACTTCAAAACACCACCTTCGGCGGCCCGATCGGTATGGATGCGGAATTCAACCAAACGACCTGCCGCGACGTGGCGGCAATAATGGCATACGCGATGGAAAACCCTTTGTGCCGAGAGATATTCGGCGGAACGGTTTACGAGCTTGATTATCTTGATATAATCTACAAGAATTCAACCCTAAATAAAAATCTCGTTAACAATTTCATCTCCACACCGGAAACGATAGTGGGCGGATATACTCTTCTTGCCGCGAAGAGCGGACTTGAGGACAAGGCGGGATTCTGTCTTGTGTCGCTGATAAAGAATAACGAGAGCGGCGAGGAGTTCATTCTTGTTACGGCGAACGCGCCGTATGCCAACAAAGAACCGATTTTTGATATGATAGAGCTTTTTACGGAGCTCAATCCCTGATTTTTACATAATTTTTTAGTATTTTTTTGCAAAAAAAACTTTACAACGAACAAAAATAGTGATATACTTTTTCTGTTAAAATCCTATTTTTAAAGGAGATAAAAATATGAGCCGTACAATTGGCACTATTTCACGTGGCGTAAGAGCGCCCATCATAAGAAACGGCGACAACATCGCCGAGATAGTAACGAGCTGCATTCTTGAAGCCTCGAGAGAAGAGAATATAGAGATCCGCGACCGCGACGTGGTTGCGATGACCGAGGCGATCGTTGCACGTGCGCAGGGTAACTACGCAAGTGTTAACGATATAGCAGATGACGTAAGAGCAAAATTCGGCGGTGAGACCGTTGGCGTTATTTTTCCCATTCTCAGCCGCAACCGTTTTTCCGTTTGCCTTACGGGTATTGCAAGGGGCGCGAAGAAGATCGTGCTTATGCTTTCCTATCCTTCTGATGAGGTTGGAAATCACCTCGTTTCTCTTGATAAGGTTGACGAGATGGGTGTTAACCCATACAGCGACGTGCTTACGCTTGAAAAATACAGAGAGCTTTTCGGATATGAGAAGCACAGATTTACGGGCGTTGACTACGTTGAATTTTATGAAAAGCTCATAAGAGCGGAGGGTGCTGATTGCGAGATCATTTTCGCAAATGACGCGAGAGCCGTTCTTCCATACACAAAGAACGTTTTGGTTTGCGATATCCACACAAGACACAGAAGCAAGAGACTTCTCAAGGCTGCGGGCGCGGAAAGAGTTTACGGACTTGACGATATCCTTTCAGAGAGTGTAAACGGCTCCGGCTATAACGAGCATTATGGACTTCTCGGCTCTAACAAGGCGACGGACGAGCAGGTAAAGCTCTTCCCGAGAGATTGTCAGGCGGTCGTTCTTGACATTCAGCAAAGACTTTTCGATGCTACGGGCAAGAGAGTTGAGGTAATGGTTTACGGCGACGGCGCATTTAAGGATCCCGTGGGTAAGATTTGGGAGCTTGCAGACCCGGTAGTTTCTCCCGCATACACATCAGGCCTTGAGGGAACACCTAACGAGCTTAAGCTCAAATACCTTGCGGATAACGATTTTGCGGATCTTTCCGGTGACGCGCTTAAGGAGGCTATCAAGGAGAGAATTACGCAGAAGGATGATAACCTTGTTGGTAAGATGGCATCCGAGGGAACAACACCCCGTCAGCTCACCGACCTTATCGGCTCGCTTTGCGACCTTACGTCCGGCTCCGGCGACAAGGGAACACCGATAGTTTGGATCCAGGGTTATTTTGATAACTATACAACGGAATAAAAATATAAATCCTCGGATCGCTTGTCAATCCGAGGATTTTGTGATATAATGGGGTCGGTGGTGGTGAAAATGGAAGAGAATTTACCGAAAAGGAAGAATATAAGGTTAAAGGAATACGATTACAGTGAACCGGGATTGTATTTCATTACGATATGCACGGAAGGGCGTCGCAAGATATTGTCAAAAATTGCATTAACAGACGTTCCCGATGATCCGCGTTCGCACACCGCAATATTCGTAGGGGTCGACGTCCTCGACGACCCGCGTATTGAATTAACGGAATACGGAAAAATAGCGGATAAATATATAAAACAATTAAACGGTCACTATGATAGCATTTCGGTTGAGCAATACGTGATAATGCCCAATCATATCCATATGATTTTGTTTGTGAAGTCGCGCGGGTCGTCGAGGACGTCGACCCCTACGAGCAGACAACACGGCACCGTTCCTGCATTTGTTTCAACGTTTAAGAGATTTTGTAACAAAGAAATTGGAGAAAATATTTGGCAGAGTATCTTCAAATCCCACCATATAATCCGCGACAAACGTGATTTTGATGAAATATCGAAATACATTTATGAAAATTTATTAAAATGGCAATTTGATGAGCTGTATAGTGAAGAATAAAAAGGAGATTATTATGAGAGAAAAATTAAATCAACACTTAGAAACATTTATAGGCAAAGAATTATTTGATATACATTTGGTATGTGAAATGATGTGCTTTGAGTTTGGCGATATGGCACTCCATGCTCAATCTTTTACTCGAATATTGCGAAATGATGAAGTCTTAGTTACAACATTAGACTATCAGGGGTGGGATGAGATAGATGATAAAAACAATGATGAATGGTATAATATGCATCAATTTAAACATCTAATAATTGGGAATAAAATTGAACGAATTGAATTATCGCCTATAAATGATTTGTTTATTTATTTGGATAATGGAGTTGTTATACAATCATTTGCCGCCAATGGCCCTTTGCATTGGGGATACTGTAATGAACAATGGCGATTACTTATAGGATCTGATGATTCTGAAGAAGAGTCTATACAAATAGTTGCTGAAGGAAAAAATCTTGAATACTTTGATAAAGTATAAAAAGGAACGTCCGTTGGGACGTTCCTTTTTTATTCTAATTCCTCGTATATCTCCATAAGGCGCTCTTCAAGGGCGTCTTTTTTGGCGGTGAGCTCGGCGGCTTTTTTATAGTCCGTGGCGGCTTCGCCAAAGAGGTCGGCTTCGATCTGCTCAAGCTCCGCTTCGATCTTCTCCTGCTCGCGTTTGAGGTTTTCAATACGCTTTTGCTCGCGTCTTGCGTCAGATGCCTGCTTTTTGCGTGCCATAAAATCCTCTTTTTGCGCCGTGGGAGCTTTGCTCGTTTCGTTTGAGATGGAAGAGACGATATGCGTTTCCTTATGGTGCGTGAATTCCGCAAATGCGTTTCCGACGTTGAAAACGGGATAATCTATAAAATCCGCGCCCGTTGATCTGTCATTATCTATTTCGATAACTCTCGTTGCGAGCTTGTTTACAAGATAACGGTCATGGCTGACGATCAGGATCGTTCCGCTGAATTGATCGAGCGCGCACTCAAGCGCCTCTCTTGACATAATATCAAGGTGGTTCGTCGGCTCGTCGAGAATGAGCAGATTCATTGGCGAAAGTATGAGCTTAGCAAGTGTTAATCTCGCGCGCTCGCCTCCCGAGAGCATCGATACGTTCTTTTCGCAATCCTCAGCTGAAAAGCGGAACCTTGCAAGCGCGCTTCTTATCTCAAATTCGCGCTTTTCGGGGTATGCGTTCCAAAGCTCGTCAAGTACGGTATTGGACTCGGTCAGATCCTGGTTCTGCTGATCGAAATATCCGACCTCAACGTTATATCCCGCCTCTATCACGCCCGCGGTGGCTTCGACGTCGCCCACGAGCATTTTCAAAAGCGTGGATTTTCCGCTTCCGTTCTTGCCTATGATGAATACGCGCTCGCCCTTTTTGATAAGGAAGCTCATATCCTCAAAAAGCTTCTTTTCGCCGAAGGATTTTGAGAGCCCTGCGACTCGCAGCACCTCGTTTCCGCTTGGGATCGCTTGACGGAACTGAAATTTTACGGGCTTGGGCGCTTCCTTGGGGCGTTCGAGCTTCACCATCTTGTCAAGCATCTTCTGGCGGCTCTCCGCCGCGATGATGTTTCTCTCTCTGTTCCATGCGCGCTGCTGAGCGATGTACGCCTCCTGCCTTGCTATCTCGCGCTGTTGGTTTATATAGTGCTTTTCCGCGATCTCGCGGTCGATATCGCGTTGCTTCATGCTTTGCGTATAGTTGCCGCTGTAAAGCTTTGCCTCACCAAATTCCATAGCGAGAGTCTTATTTGTTACCTGGTCGAGAAAATAACGGTCGTGCGAGATGATAAGTACGCATTTTTTGTAGCTCTTTATATAATTTTCAAGAACCTGTACGGTTTCGATATCAAGATGGTTCGTAGGCTCGTCGAGGAGCAGAAGATCGGGCTCGCGGCAGAGCTGCTTTGAAAGAGCAAGGCGAGTCCTTTGTCCTCCCGAAAGCTTGTCCACGTCGAGCGCGAGCGCGCGCTCATCAAAGCCCATCTTTAAAAGGATACCTGCGCAGCGGCTCTTGTAATCAAGTCCGCCGCCCTCGGAAAACCTTGTGTAAAGCGAGTGGTATTCCTCGCTCAGTCTGATATGCTCCTCATTGTCGGTGCAGAGCGCCATTCTTTCTTCAAGGGAGGAGAGTCCTTCCTCCATTTTCAAAAGCTCGGGGAAGGCGGAGTACATCTGCTCGAGCGCGCTCCTGCCAACAAGTGGGGAGATCTCAAACGCGCAATCCTGTGTGAGTATGCCTATGCTCTTATTCTTCGCAATAAACACGTTGCCCGCGCTCGGATCAAGCTCGCCAAGTATTACTTTAAAGAGCGTTGATTTACCGCAGCCGTTCGTGCCAATGATGCCGAGCTTGTCGTTTTCTTCAAGCGCAAAGCTTATTTTTTTAAAAATGTCACGCGCACCGAAGGATACGCAAAGGTCGTTCACCGTAATTGCAAGCATTTGACTTCACCTTTCTGAAAATTTGAAAAATTCATAAAACCCACTTGACAAAGCGGGAAATATGAGATATAATCTAAATCAAGAACATTTGTTCGTCAATTTCTCTCCGAAATGAGATTGGGTCTGAAATAGCGCCGCAACCTCATCCATTATACAACATTCTGAAGGAAATTTCAAGTTAAAATGGAAAAGGAGTGATAATTATTTGCGAAATCTGTGAAAGCTACGTATGTCCGCCCGCCTGTCCGCATTTTGACGGTAGGATTACCGGTGCCGGTGAGCCGATCGGCAGATGTCATATCTGCGGCGCAAGGATATACGAAGGCGACGGGCATTTCTGCCGTGATGAAAAAATGCTTTGCGCCGAGTGCGCCGAGGAGCTTATTCCCTCTGAGCTTCTTTCGTTTCTCGGTTGCGAGGATATATACGATTTTTTTGATATGCTGTATTAAAATACGGCATTTTTAAACCCTCCGAGGCGAACAAATGTTCATTAATTTGAAATTTGATATAAAACAAAAAAGAAAGGATGATGTAGAATGGAAGGTAGTAAAACTGAAGAAAAGGTGCGTCTTTCGCGCACCGATGCTGATCGGATCCTGCGCGGATACGGAAAGATGGCGGAAGCTTTGCGATCGTCGGGAACTCTTGGGACAGCTTTCGGACTTGGTGAATGCTTTGACGAGACGGCTCTTGTTGCGCAGATGTACGACCTGCGTTCGCGCGTCCTTTTGGTTGAGGACACGAGAGAGAGGCTGCTTCTTTACAGTCACTATATCAAGGGTATGTCACTTGAAGCCTGCGCACGGCTGTTGAACAAGTCGAGGCGGACTGTTTACAGATTGAAAAACCGCGCGCTTGATTCATTTATCAAAATTATGGAGCGCAAAAACGTATAATTTTCTCATATTTGGGAAAGATATTGATACCAAATCAAATATTTTAAGGGGGAGCTATATGTTCAAGAGCAATATGGGAATGATGCTTGGCGCCGTTGTGGGCGTTGCGATGCTCGGCGTGGGCGTTGCGATGCTTTCAAATACCAAGGCTGCGCGTAGAAGAAGAATGATAAAAAGGGCGGTTAAGACCGTTCACAACGTGGGCTCGGCAATGCAGAAAATGACTGCATTTTGATCTGAAAAGTGAAAAAGACCGTTTTGTTACGGTCTTTTTTTGCGCTTTTCTCTCTCCGCTGCATCAACTGCCAGGGTAACTGCTAAAAGAAGTATAAGAGGGAAGATCAGCTCCTCAAGCATAGGTGAATAGATCAGAGAAATTCCTCTCGCGCCTGAAAGCTGCTCCTGTCTGAGCGTTACTGCAAGCGCGCACAGTCCTGCTGATATCATCGAAAGTCCAAAAATCAGCGTTACGAACGATGGACGGTACATCGTGTTTATGTATCTGTATATTCCTTTCATTTTGCGCTCCTTTGGGTTGATTTTGAGTTGTTGGGGAGAGGTTAGTAGATTTGGCCTGTTCTTTTTCGAGAAAAAGAACATACTTCATAGTCAAACTAACTATCAAGCAGGTTTCAATATTACGCCCAAATATATTATACATTACAAAAAACCGAGATTCAATGCAAAATATTTGTTAAATATGTCAAATAATTCTTTACAAGGTTTAAATATTGTGATATCATTAACATATATAAAGGTAGAAAAGAGGACTAAGCAATATGAAATGCCCCGTTTGCGGATATTTTGACAGTAAGGTTATAGATTCGCGCCCGTCACCTGACGGAAGCAGTATCAGACGTCGAAGAGAGTGTCTGGAATGCCAGCGAAGATTTACCACCTTTGAGACGGTGGAGGCTATGCAGATCTTTGTGACAAAAAAGAACGGCGAAAAGGAGATATTTGACAGAAACAAGATCCTTTCGGGCGTTATCAAGGCCTGCCACAAGCGTCCCGTTGACCCGGAGCAGCTCGTTAACGAGATAGAATACGAGCTTCACAACGCGATGAAAAACGACGTTACCACGAGCGAGATCGGTGAAATGGTAATGATGAAGCTTAAGGATCGGGACGAGGTCGCTTACGTTCGCTTTGCCTCGGTCTATCGCGAATTCAAGGATGTTGATACGTTTTTGAAGGAAATCAAGCAGCTTATGAAAAAGAAATAAAGAAAAAATGAAAAAAGAAAGGAAAACATTATGAAAAAAAGACTTTCCGTTTTTGCGCTTTTACTGGCAGTGGTTATGCTTTTGTCCGCGTGTGACATCTGGGGACAAATAGTTCAACCTACCGTGACATCCACAGAGCCCGGAGGCTCAAGCACGACTCCAAGCTCCTCATCGACCACCTCAAAGCCCGATCCTTGCGACAAATGTGTTGACGAGGATAAGGACGGACTTTGCGACGTATGCGGAGAAGAATTTAAGGAGGATCAGGTTCCCGTGGAATTGAAGGAGACCGTTATGTACGTCGTAGGCGACTCTACCGCGGCGGCATTTTCAGACAGCTATTATTATCCGAGATACGGATATGCGACTCAGCTCAAGGCTTATCTTTCCGAAAAGGTGACGTTGAGAAACTTTGCTCTCTCCGGCAGAAGCTCCAAGAGCTTTTTGGAGGAGGCTAATTACAAAACGCTTCAAAATGACATTAAGGCGGGAGACATTCTCGTTATTGCCTTTGGTCATAACGATGAAAAGAGCGATGACGCCGCAAGATTTACCGACGCATCAAAGCCCTATACGGATCCATCTTCCTTCGGCTATCATCTTTATGAGTATTACATCAAGCTCGCGCAGGAGGTCGGCGCTATACCCGTTCTTTGCACACCCATAGTTCGCGCAAGCTCTAAGGACGATTATACGGGAGCAAACGGACACAATACAGCAACGGGTGATTATGCAAAAGCCATCCGCGAGGTCGGTGATGCTTACGGTGTTGACGTTATAGATCTCACCGTACTTACGAGAAATCAGTATGAGGATATCGGCTACGAGGCTGCTTGCTACTATCACGCGGTGCTTCAGGGCAAATACGATACTGACGGTACGACGATCATTCCCGATTGGAAGACCGTTGATACCACTCATCTCAATATTTACGGCGCAAAATACGTTGCATATCTTTTCGCAAGTGAATTTGCGGAGCTTGACGGTATTGGAGGCTACGTGCTTGACGGTATAGCCGAGCCCACCATCGACGATCTTGTGCCCCTTGACGGATACGAGGTTCCCGATTACACGGCTCCCGATCTTGAAGGATATAAGCCTGTGGATCATTTTACTACAATAAGTGACGGCTGGTACGGAACTGCGTTCGGTAACACGGGCGGAAGTCCTCAATCCGCAAGCAACGGATTTATTGCCAAAGAGGTGAGTGGAGGAGTATTCCACGTTGGTCAGCATCTTGACAGCGGAAGCAACAAGGGTAAGTTCCAAAGCTCCGATGACGGATTTGCATTCGCTTTCCGTCAGGTAAGCAAGGACAAAAATTTCACGCTTACGGTAAGCGGCAAGATCGTTTATACCGCAGGAGTTAAGCAGGCAGGATTTGGTCTTATGCTCAGAGACGATTGCATTCTCGGTCAGAGTGCAGCGGGCTCCATCGCATCAAATTTCGTTACTGCGGGATTCTATTTCCCAAGCGATAATGTGATGAATGCAAACTTCTACCGTGAGAACGGCTCGCTCAACAAGGGTGTTTCGGCTTCGGGATGTGTTGCTGTTGACGATACATTTACGATGACTATAGAGAGAATAGGTCAGGCGGTAAACGTTACGGTAACTTACGGCGGAAAGACCTATACCGCAACTCACACCGATTTCGATTTTATTGCACGCGACACCGAGTATATGTACGTTGGTATGTTCTCAACTCGCGGAACAGTCGTTGAATTCTCGAACGTTGTGTTTGAGATCACGGGCGACTCAATGGGTGCGTGATCTTATAAAAATTCGGGGCTCCGTCGGAGCCCCGTTTATTTTTCAAAAGGTATTGCAAAAATCAACATTTGTGATATAATAGACGTGCATCATTTTGTAAAGGAAGTATATTTATGGATATAGTAAAGCTGACTCCCGCCTACAAGAGCATAATCTGGGGCGGAGATAGACTAAAAAGGGAATACGGCAAAACTACGGAGCTTTCTCCGCTTGCCGAGAGCTGGGAGCTTGCCTTTCACAAGGACGGAAAGAGCCTTTTGCCCGACGGTCGCGCGCTTTCCGACGTTGCGACTGAGAAGGAGCTTGGAGAGAACTGCAAGGGATTCCCTTTCTTTCCCGTGCTTGTAAAATTTATTGACGCGCAGGATAAGCTTTCCGTTCAGGTGCATCCTGCGGACAAGTATGCCTTGAAGCACGAGAATTCTCTTGGAAAGACCGAGATGTGGTACATCGCGAATGCCGACGAGGGTGCGGGTATTTATCTTGGATTTAAGGAGAACATCACTCGCGAGCAGTTTGAAAGGGCGATCCTTGATAAGACTCTGACGGATTATTTGAAATTCATTCCCGTTAAAAAGGGGGAGAGTTATTTTATACCCGCAGGCACGATACACGCGATATGCTCGGGCTGTCTTATCTGCGAGATACAGCAGAACAGTAATATCACCTACCGTGTTTACGATTACGGCAGACGCGACAAGAACGGTAACGAGCGCGAGCTTCACGTTGCCAAGGCTCTCGACGTTACTAATACCACCGCCATAGAGCCAAAGGAATTGAATATCCCCGTTTCGGAGGGTGTTCTTAAGGGAATTAATAAATTCTTCACTGCAACACACGTTACGGTGAGCGGCAAAAAGACTTTCAAGAGCGATAGCGGCTCGTTCCGTTGCTTTACCTGCCTTGAGGGAGAAGGAAAGATCGGTAACGTGGCAATTAATAAGGGCGAGAGCGTTTTCGTTCCTGCTGCTTACCCGGATTTTATCGCGGACGGTGATTTCTGCGCGATAATGACTACGGTGCGCAAATACCGTTTGACAAGTGACTGCGCCGGATTTAAGATCGAAAACGATCTCGGGGAAGTCATAGCCAGAGGCGATGACAGAGACGAGCTTCTCAGAAGATGCAGCTTGACGAACGCAGATATTGAATAAAATAAAAGGATCCTGACTGGCGGTCAGGATCTTTTTTATATATAATGAACTCTTTTTGGATCGAATTGCGTACGGGATTCCGGAGTTTCGGCGGGGTGCCCTATCCAGATGATATTAAGGGGTATCCATTTTTCCTTGATATCAAGTATCTCTCTTACTCTTTCAACTGCGCGCTTTTGAGGATGGATCCCGCACCAGACTGCGCCGAGTCCAAGATCGGTAACTCGGAGAAGAATATTCTCGGTTGCCGCAGAGCAATCCTGGATCCAGTATTCGCTCAATTGAACGGGTAAAGCACGGTTGAGGTTTCCACACACCACTATGGCAAGCGGAGCATTCATTTTGGTGAAGCGAGATGCTGATCTGAGCTCTCCAAGTGCTTTTGGATCTGTGATAACGAAAAATTCCCAAGGGCAACGATTACAAGCGCTCGGTCCCGACATAGCGGCGATCAAAAGCTCGTCGATATGCTCGCGGCATACGGACTCATCCGTGAATTTTCTAACGCTTCTTCGGTTTAAAAGAACTTCCTTTAATTCCATTTTCACACACCTCCGGACTTATATCAGTAAGGTCACTATATCATAAACGGTTGAATTTGTCAATTGAAATTTCAAAACTTTTCAAGTTGACAAAGAGGCTTTTGTGTGATAGAATGATTGGGTAAATACATTTTTTGGAGGATTTTATGAAAACTAAGCTCAGCCCTAAATTCTGGGTAGCACTTACGATCTTCAGCCTTGTCGGACAGATCGCGTGGGTAATAGAGAATATGTATCTCAACGTATTCATATATGATATGTTCAACGCGTCTGCAGACGATATTTCAACTATGGTGGCGGCATCCGCTATAGCCGCAACTCTTACTACCATTTTTATCGGAGCGCTTTCCGATAAGGTGGGTAAAAGAAAGCTCTTTATGTGCGGCGGTTACATCCTTTGGGGTATATCCATCCTCGGCTTCGCGCTTGTTCGCACCGATATTCTTGAGCCCATCGTTCCCGCGACCGTAAGCGTTGCTACCGTTGGTGTTTCACTTGTAATCATTCTTGACTGCCTTATGACGTTCTTCGGCTCGTCCGCGAACGACGCAGCGTTTAACGCGTGGCTTACGGATTCCACCGACGAAACAAACCGCGGTTCTGCCGAGGGAATCAACTCGATGATGCCCCTTGTGGCGATACTTGTGGTATTCGGCGGATTTATGTTCATTCCCAAGGAGGGAAATGACGCTTATTGGCCCACCGTATTCACAATTATCGGTGTAAGTGTTCTGGCTATTGGTATTATCGGATTCTTTATTATCGACGATCCCAAGCTCACACCCAGTGAAACGAGCTATATGCGCAATATCGTACACGGATTCCTTCCCTCAACGGTGAAGAGCAACCCGATGCTCTATATCTATCTTCTTTGCTTTATCATCTTTAACATCTCTATCCAGATATTTATGCCTTATCTGATACTTTATTATGAAAAATCCCTCGCTATGGCGGATTACGTTCTTATTATGGCTCCCGCTATTGTGATAGCTTCGGTTGTTACTGCGTTCTGGGGCAAGGTTTACGATAAAAAGGGCTTCAATTTCTCATATAATATCTCGTTCGCGTGGCTCTGTCTCGGATATATTTTGCTTTATATCTTCACGGGCAAGGCGCTTGTGTTCATTGGCTCTCTCTTTATGATGAGCGGTTATCTTGCATCTATGGCAGTATTTGGCGCAAAGGTACGCGACCTTACGCCCGTTGGCAAGGCAGGTATGTTCCAGGGTGTGAGAATCTTTTCACAGGTTCTTGTTCCCGGTGTTATCGGTCCTAAGATCGGCGCGTGGATCCTTCGCGATGCGGACAAGGTGCTCAATGGTGACGGAACGTATTCCTTCATCCCCAATCAGAATATCTTCCTCGGTGCTCTTGTAGCGGCTTTTGCTGCCATGGCGCTTATGCTCGTTTGCACGAAGCTTATGAAGAAAAAGGCATAAAGGGACTTTAAAAATGGCTAAAAAACAAGTTATTTTAAATAAAAATATGGTCACTCCGTTCGAGAGTGACACAACGTCGAGCTGGAATGAATATCCCCGTCCGGGCTTTATCAGGGATTCATATCTCTGCTTAAATGGTGAGTGGGAGCTCTTTGTGACTGAGAATAGAGGAAACGGCGAACAAAAGTATCTTGGCAAGATCAACGTTCCGTTCACTCCCGAGACACGTCTTTCCGGTATCGATCGCGAAAAGCAGGACGGAGAAGTTTATTATTACGAAAAGGAAGTTGAATTTGCTCCCGATTTTAATAAGGGAAGAGTGATCCTGCATTTCGGTGCGGTGGATCAGATTTGCGACGTACACGTTAACGGAAAGCTTGCTTGCTCGCACGTTGGAGGCTACTTGCCCTTTGAAGCGGACATAACGGAATATCTTACCGACGGTAAAAATAAGATTGGTGTTACTGTTATTGATGAGCTTGATATCGAGCTTTCTTACGGAAAGCAGAGACGCGACCGCGGCGGAATGTGGTACACTCCCACAAGCGGCATCTGGCAGACGGTCTGGTGTGAGAGCGTGCCCGAAAATTATATAAGAGGTATTAAGATAACTCCCTCGCTCACCACAGCGCATATAGAGCTTGATGCACCCGAGGGTGAAAAAGTGCTTACTCTTGGTGACAGGGAATACAGATTTGAGGGCAATTCCATTGATATCAAGGTGGAGGACCCGATAAACTGGACGCCTGATACCCCCCATCTTTACGATTTTACGCTTAAATACGGCGAGGACGAGGTAAGATCATATTTTGCTCTGCGTACCGTCTCCATAGAGGAGAGAAACGGGAAATCGTTTATTTGCCTTAACGGAAAGCCCATTCTGTGCCACGGCTTACTCGATCAGGGCTATTTCAGCGATGGTATATATCTTCCCGCAACGCCCAAGGGCTTTGAAAACGACGTTCTCACTATGAAGAAGCTCGGATTCAATATGCTTCGCAAGCATATAAAGATCGAGCCCGAGTGCTTCTACTACTATTGCGATAAGTACGGTATGCTCGTATTCCAGGATATGGTCAATAGCGGAAAATACCATTACTTCGTTGATACTATTTTGCCAAACGTCGGAATCAAAAGATGGTTCGACCGCGGTGCTACCAAGGAAAGAAGCGAAATGTTCGCTCGCGAGGCAAGACAGACCATCGATCTGCTTTATAACCATCCATCCGTTATCTATTATACTATTTTTAACGAGGGCTGGGGACAGTTTGAGGCGGATAGGAACTATCTTGAGCTTAAGGCGTACGATCCCACAAGAGTTTACGATGCTACATCCGGTTGGTTCTGGGAAAAGCACAGCGACGTACACTCCGAGCATATCTATATGCGTCCTCTTAAGCTTAAAACAAGACAGGGAAGACCGCTTATCCTTTCCGAGTTTGGCGGCTACTGCTGGAAGGAGATGAAGAATTCCTTCAACCTCAGCAACACGTACAGCTATAAGGACTTTACAAGCATTGAGGATTTTGAAAGGGCTTTTATCGCTCTTTATGACGATCAGGTTATTCCTCATATCCGTAAGGAAGGTCTTTGCGGACTTGTATATACTCAGGTCAGCGACGTTGAGGACGAAACAAACGGACTTTTGACGTATGACCGCCAGATCCTTAAGGTGAACACTGAAAAAGTGAAGGCTATGAGTGAAAGACTCTATAAGGCGTTCGAAGAAACAACCAAATAATATTTTTAATTTCCCCCTCTCGTTTCGAGAGGGGGATGTTAGTTAGTTTGGCTTAAAAGCGGGCGAACGGAGTTTGCCCCTACGGGTTTGAGCATCGCCATATAGTCTGTAAAACGGCTATGATTTTAGTAGCAAATAATAGATTTTCGACAATGGAGAAAATCGTTATGTGTTGCTCCGCAACACAATTTGCGCGGAGTCTGTGGATTTAGCGCCAACCAAACGGCTATTGTGCGAAGCCTGATTAAAGTTCTTTGGTTCTTTTTTTCAAAAAAGAACGTCTTTTATTTCTAACTTTTATGTTGACTTTTTCAAAAAACTGTTTTATAATGTAGGGTGATGAATTTTGCTCTATCTGCAAGGATAAGAAAGGAAGTTGAATATGGCAGAATTTTTAAGTGCTAATGACAAGAGAACGTGCTATTGCGCGCAGCTCACAGAAGAATATATAGGTAAGGACGTCTGCGTGATGGGTTGGGTACAGCGCCAGAGAGACCTCGGTGCGCTCATTTTCATCGACCTTCGCGACAGAACGGGTATCGTTCAGCTTGCATTTGACGACACTACCGACAGAGAGATCTTTGATAAGGCTTTCTCCTGCCGCGCGGAATACGTGGTTTGCGCTCACGGTATTGTAAGATACAGAGGTGAGGGAGCGATCAATAAAAATCTCCCCACGGGTATGCTTGAGGTTTACGTTAAGGAGTTCAAGATCCTTTCCGTTGCTCAGACACCTCCCTTTGAGGTAAACGATGCAAAAAAGGTTAAGGACGAAACGGCTCTCAAATACCGTTACGTTGACCTTCGCCGTCCCGAGCTTCAGAGAAACATCAAGATGCGCCACGATATTGCTCGCATTGCAAGAGAATACTATTACGAGAACGGCTTTTACGAGATAGAAACTCCTATGATGATAAAGCCCACTCCCGAGGGCGCGCGTGACTACATCGTTCCCTCAAGAATCCACAAGGGAAGCTTCTACGCGCTTCCTCAGTCCCCCCAGATCTACAAGCAGCTCCTTATGCTCTCGGGCTTTGACCGCTATATCCAGCTTGCGCGTTGCTTCAGAGATGAGGACCTTCGCGCTGACCGTCAGCCCGAATTCACGCAGATCGACCTTGAGATGAGCTTTGCTACACAAGAGGACATTATGGCTATGAACGAGGGCTTTATCAAGCGCGCGTTCAAGGAGACCTTGGGCGTTGACGTTCAGACTCCCATGCAGAGAATGACCTATAATGAGGCGATGAACCGTTACGGCTCGGATAAGCCCGACACAAGATACGGAATGGAGATAATCGACCTTTCAGAAGCGGTTGCATCTGCCGAGTTCGTTGTATTCAAATCCGCGCTTGAAATGGGCGGAAGCGTTCGCGGTATCGTTGCAAAGGGCGCGGCTGCGACACTTACAAGAAAAGAGATCGATAAGCTCACAGAGCACGCAAAGGGAATCGGCGCAAAGGGACTTGCTTACGTTCGTTGGATCGATGAGGCTCCCAACTGCTCCTTTGCTAAGTTTATGAGCGAGGACGAGCTAAACGCAATTTATAAGACCGCAGGACTTGAGCGCGGCGACGTGCTTCTTATCTGCGCTGACAAGAATAAGGTCGTTCTTCCCACACTTGGCGCGCTCCGTCAGATCGTGGCAAGAAAGCTTGATATCATTCCTACGGGCGTGTTCAACTTCCTTTGGATCACAGAGTTCCCCTTCTTCGAGTGGAACGAGGAAACAGAGCATTGGGATGCTATGCACCATCCTTTCACAATGCCCCTTGAGGAGTGCTTGCCATATCTTGAGAGCGATCCCGGTAAGGTTTACGCAAGATGCTACGATATGGTTCTTAACGGAACCGAGCTTCTTTCCGGTTCTATCAGAATTACCGACTGGCAGCTCCAGGAAAAGATGTTCAAGGCTCTTGGACTTACTCCCGAGGAGATCGACGCGAAGTTCGGCTTCCTTGTAGAAGCATACAAATACGGTGCGCCGCCCCACGGCGGCTCCGGTATGGGACTTGACCGACTTGCGATGGTTATGACAGAGGCGGACAGCCTTCGTGACGTTATCGCATTCCCGAAGGTACAGAACGCGAGCGAGCTTATGAGCAAGTGTCCCGCTCCTCAGGACGACAAGACTCTTGCAGAGCTTGGAATCGCGCTTTTGCCTGAAGAAAAATAATTTTTGCGAAATCTATTTACAAAAAATAAAAAATCGAGTATAATATCAATATACGAAAGATCTGCGACGGAGAAGAAACCGTATTTTGTCACACAGAGAGCGCGCCCTTAGGCTGCAAGGCGCGTTGACGGGGACGGCTTGTGCGCTCCCAAGATTCCGCCAAGAAACGGGCGGACGTTTGCCGCGTTAAGGTAAAGAGATGGAGCAGGCAGTATTGCCTTATCCGAAGCAGAGTGGAACCGCGTTTTTTATGCCTCTGCACCTTAGGGTGCAGAGGATTTTTTTATTGATATTATTATGAGAAGCTTTTTAGATCAAGTTAAAAAAGCGGGAAAAAGCATAAAAAACGAGATAAAAAACGATATACGCGCAGTAAAAGAGCGCGATCCTGCCGCGAGGAGTGGATTTGAGATACTGCTCACAAACCAAGGTGTCCACGCGATACTTTTGTACCGCGTTGCGCATTTTCTTGATAATAGGGATCATAAATGTTTTGCAAAAATAATAAGCCAATTTTCAAGATTTCTCACAGGAATTGAGATCCATCCCGCCGCGAAGATAGGACGCGGACTTCTTATCGATCACGGAATGGGTGTTGTGATCGGAGAGACCGCAGAGATCGGTGACGGATGCACGATATTTCACGGCGTTACGCTCGGCGGAACGGGTAAGGAACGCGGAAAACGGCATCCCACTCTCCGTGACGGCGTTTTTGTTGGCGCGGGCGCGAAGATACTTGGTAATATAGTGATAGGGAACAATGCAAAGATCGGCGCGAACGCCGTTATCCTTTGCGATATTCCCGATAATGCTACTGCCGTCGGCGTGCCGGCGAGGGTGGTTAGATAAATTGGGATTTATCGGGGTTAAATAAAGGAAACTCCCTCCGTCATTTTCTTACGAAAATGCCACCTCCCTGTCGTAGGGAGGCTTAAGTTAGACAGCGCACGATATGGCTACGTTTAGCAGTAACAAATTACAGTTTTTCGAGCCGCCTGACGGGTGGCGAGAAAAACGTTATGTGTTGCTCTGCAACACAATTTGCGCGAAATTTAGTAATAAAATGCTTTAAAGGTTTTTCGGGGGCGCAGGGGGCGGCTTTTCAAAAAAGCCCCCTGCTATCCAAAGCAATCTAATTTTAAAAATAATATATTAACATAAAAGAGGTACAAAAATGAAGCTTTACAACACAGCTACAAGACAGAGAGAGGAATTTATACCCAACGAGCCGGGAAAGGTGAGTATGTACACCTGCGGACCGACGGTATATCATTTTGCTCATATAGGAAATTTGCGTTCCTACATTATGGAGGACGTGCTTGAAAAATATTTCAGATACGTGGGCTACGACGTAACGCGCGTTATGAATATTACGGACGTTGGACATCTTGCATCCGATGCTGACGAGGGCGAAGATAAGATGCTCAAGGGAGCGAAGCGCGAGAATAAGAGCGTTATGGAGATCGCTAAGTTTTATACTGACGCGTTCTTCTCCGACTGCGCTAAGCTCAATATAAAAACTCCCGATATAATTGAGCCTGCAACGGGCTGTATCGATGAATTTATCAAGGTAATTGAAGGACTTATCGAAAAGGACTACGCATATTTTGCGGGCGGAAACGTGTATTTTGACACCTCGAAGCTTGACAAATACTATATTTTCAACGATTTCAAGGAAGAGGATCTTGCCGTTGGCGTTCGAGAGGGCGTTGAGGAGGATACGAACAAGAGAAACAAAAACGATTTCGTTCTTTGGTTCACAAAATCCAAATTTGAGGATCAGGCTCTCAAGTGGGACTCCCCCTGGGGCGTTGGCTATCCCGGTTGGCATATTGAATGCTCCTGCATCAGTATGAAGCACCTCGGCGACAAGCTCGACATCCACTGCGGCGGCATCGATAACGCGTTCCCCCACCACACCAACGAGATCGCGCAGAGCGAGGCATATATCGGACACAAGTGGTGTAATTATTGGTTCCATGTGCTTCATCTTAACACGAATAGTGGTAAGATGAGCAAATCCACGGGAGAATTTTTGACCGTTTCCTTGCTTGAATCCAAGGGCTACGATCCCATGGAATACCGCTTCTTCTGCATGCAGAGCCATTACAGAAAGAATCTCGTTTTCACTTACGAAAATCTTGACAATGCCAAGATCTCCTATAATAAGCTCATCGCCCGTATTGCCGCTCTTAAGGAGGGCGGAGAGGTGGATGCGGAGGCATTCGCTACTCTCAAGGCAAGATTTACGGATGCTATGGATAACGACCTTAATACCTCTCTTGCCGTAACCGCGCTTTACGACGTGCTTAAGGCTAAGACGAACGACGCCACAAAGCTCGCTCTCTTTGCTGATTTTGACCGTGTGCTTTCGCTTGATCTTCTCGGTCACGCGAGCGCGCTCAGAGTAAAGCTCGAGGAAGAGGCAAAGAAAAAGAGCGCTGCTCCCGAGGGAGTGTCACCCGAGCTTGCCGCTGAGGTAGAGGCGCTTATCGAGGAGAGAAAAGAGGCTAAAAAGGCTAAAAACTATGCTCGCGCGGACGAGATAAGAAAATATCTTGCTGATAAGGGAATTACACTTATCGACAGCTCTGCGGGTACTACGTACAAGCTTTCTTAAGGTTGCTATGATGGAATTTTTCAAAAAGCACAGAGAGATAATTGCATATCTTGTTTTCGGCGTGATAACCACCGCCGTATCCATGGGGGTTTATTTTCTCATACTCGCTGCGGCGGAGCATCTTGGCGGTATCTCGCCCGAGGCAGCGGAGTTCAATGCGATAAGACTCGTTGCGCAGGTGCTTCAATGGATCGCGGGAGTGCTTGTTGCGTTCTTTACTAACAAAAAATGGGTGTTCAATGCCGGCGGAACGAGTACAAATGAAACCGCGCGTGAGCTTGGCGCGTTTGCGCTCGGCAGAGTGGGTACGCTCGGACTCGATACCCTGCTTACGTTCGGCACGGTATGGATCCTCAATGCATTCAATTACGTTCCGTTTAAATTCATCCTCACCTTTACCGCGGATCTCTGGTCAAAAATAGTCGCAAGCGTGGTTGTCATAATCTCCAATTACGTTATAAGTAAATTTTTGGTATTTAAGAAGAAATAAAAAGCACCGAGCAGTCAGTTGATGACTGCTCGGTTTTTGTTATTTTATGAGGTTCTTTTTATTAACTATTCTGTTGATAATAAACATTCCCAGCGCGCAGACGCACAGAAGCGGAAACTGATCCCTCGTATCCCTGCTCACGTAGAAGTGGTGAAGGAGTATGGGCAGCTGCGCGAGGTAGATGAACACGCTGAATTCGCCGAGCAGATTTAAAAATTTACTGCGGACGGGAAGTGCGGTCGCAAAATACAAAAGAGCAGGGCAGACTACACAGAGGAAAAGGTGCGCCCGTCCCGTGTCGGCTCCCGGCAGGTAGGCAAGATAGATAAATGCTGCTGCCGATACTACAAAGCCCAAGGAATTTACAAGCGTGGATATCCTCTTGCTCTTAAGCTTTATTTTCGGTATCTGTGAAACGAGAATGCCTATCGCCACCATTCCGGGTCCTCTCGCTACTCTGTAAAATTGCTTTAAGTCAAACATACAGAGGGATATGCATACGCAGGCGATGATGGCACAGATAATATTGAAGGTGCTTCTGCGCTTTACATTTTTATATATCATAAACAAGAGCGACAAATATACGAACTGCGCCGCAAAGAACCACAGAAAGCTTAAGGGCCAGTTAAAGCCGTTAAACTCAAGAGGAAACGCGATGTTGCAATAAAGGATCGACAGAGCCGCTATCGTTAGAGGAACGATGATCTTTTTGTTCCTGCTCCAGAATATCGCTTTTATTCCTTCGCCGAGAGGTGCCTCTCTGTATTTGTCCATTGATTTGAGGAAGAAAAGCCCCGAAACCATAAAAAAGAAATCCACAGAGATGTTTTCGCCGTTGAATTTATCTGACAGAACGGGGAAAAAGCCGTGAAAGTATGCTACCCATATGGAGCATAAAAACCTGAAAAGCTCAATGAGCCCGTTCTTGTCGGAACGTTTTTTAATATCAGTACTTACCATATCGTTATTTTTTAGTCCAAGTGCTTGGCGTGAGCGCGATGAGAAGGGGATATATCTCAAGGCGTCCGAGGAGCATTGCAAATGAAAGGATCATTTTTGAAAATCCGGTATATTCTGCGTAGCTTGCCATAGGGCCAACGGCTGAAAATCCGGGGCCGATATTATTAAAGCAGCTGAGAGCGGCAGAAAAGCTTGTTTCAAAATCGAAGGGCTCAAACGAGATAGCTATGAGCACTGCCACAAGACACATCATATATATGGCAAGGTATATTCCCACTCCGTTAAGAGTCGTTTGGTCAACGACCTTTCCTTCAAACTTTATCGCTCTTACAGAGCGTGGGTGGATCATTCGCTTAAGCTCCTGCTTTATCGATTTAAAAAGAATGACTAATCTTGTTACCTTGAAGCCGCCGCCCGTAGAGCCTGCGCAGGCTCCCGTGAACATAAGAGCGGCAAGTATCACCTTGGAAAATGTGGGCCAAATATCGAAGTCAACGGTTGAAAATCCTGTGGTCGTTATTATCGACGATACTTGGAATGCAGACGCGCGCAGAGCGTCCCAGAAGCTATTAAAGGTCGGAAGTATATTTATGCAGATCGCGGCTGTAGCGACAGCTGCAATACCGATGTATGCCCAAAGCTCTCCGCTTTTGAATACCGATTTGAATTTTTTGAGAAGCATCAGATAGTAAATATTGAAATTTACTCCAAAAAGGAACATAAACACGGTGATCACCCACTGCAGATAGGGGGAATACGATGCAATGCTGTCGCTCTTTATTCCAAAGCCGCCGGTACCCGCAGTGCCGAATGCGTGTACAACGCTGTCAAACAGGGGCATATCACCCAAGAGAAGGAGGATGACCTCTGCAACGGTCATAACGAAATAAATGACGTAGAGTATTCTCGCTGTCTGCCTTGCTCTCGGCACTATCTTGCCAACAATGGGCCCGGGCATCTCAGCTCTCATAATATGGATGGAGCGGTCGGAAAAAGAAGGGAGTATAGCCATAACGAAGACGAGAACTCCCATACCGCCGACCCAATGAGTAAAGCTTCTCCAGAACAAAGCTCCGCGCGAAAGCGCCTCGACGTCCGTAAGCACGGATGCGCCCGTTGTGGTAAAGCCGCTGACTGTTTCAAAGAACGCGTCGATGTATGAAGGTATATCACCGCTCAGCACGAAGGGAACAGCGCCTATGGCGGACATAAGAAGCCACGCGCCCGCAACTATGATAAAGCCCTCCTTAGCAAAGATGAGCTTATTTTCGGTCTTGCAGAAAAAATAGAGTGCAAAGCCAACGGCAAGCGCAAGGACTATTGCCGCAAGAAACGAGAGGGCAACGGTCCATTCGCGGTAAATAAGGGAGACGGTGAGCGGAAGGACCATAAGTCCCGCCTCAGACACAGTAATTTTGCCAAGCGTGGCAAATATCATTTTTTTATTCATAGTGCGCCCCTTATCTCAGAATATCGTCGATATCCTGCAGGCGATGCTCTGCACAAACGACTACTACCTTATCCCCCGCAAGTATCATATCGTTACCGGAGGGGATTATGGTTTTTCTTCCGCGGTTTATTCCCGCAATAAGTATATTTGGTTTAAGAACTATATCTTTAAGAGGTATCCCGACCACCTTTGAACCATCTATGATCTTGAACTCAAGTGCTTCTGCCTTGCCGTCCATAAGCTTATAAAGGGTCTCGACGCCCGAGCCCTTACTGTTTTCAAGTGCTCTCGCATAGCGGACCACTACGCTCGTTGAGATGGCAGATGGCGAAACGATTGTTTCGACTCCGAGCTTTTCCGCCATGGGAAGAAGCTCGTCACGGCTTATTTTGGCAACCGCCTTGGGAACGTTCTGCATGGATGCAAAGATCGAGAGCATAATGTTCTCCTCGTCCATACCGGTAAGGCTCACAAAGGCATCCATATTACCGATGCCCTCCTCTAAAAGAAGCTCCTGCTCAGCGCCGTCACCGTGGATAATGACTGCCTCCGGAAGCTCAGCTGCGAGAAACTCGCATCTGTCAAGCCTTTTTTCTATGATCTTTACAGCAACGCCGAGAGCGATAAGTCTCTTAGCAAGATAATAGGAGGGCTTTCCTCCGCCTAGTATCATAACGCTCTTTGCGCTCTTTTTAAGAAGTCCGAGCATTTTAAGAAGCTTTAATATCTCGTTATGCTCAGCCACAAGCCCTATTCTGTCGCCCGCGCGAAGCTCAAAGCGTCCGTCGGGGATAAATACCTGATTATTTCTCTGAACCGTACAGATCAGGTAGTTTGCTCTGTATTTTTCCCTTGCCTTGATAAGATTGAGTCCGTCAAGGCCGGAGCCCGCGGGCAATACTATCTCGATCATTTCAATGCTTCTGCGCGAAAATCTTTCGATCTTTACTGCGGACGGAAGCTGAAGGATATTGGAAATCTCCTCTGCGATAAGTCTTTCGGGATTTAAGGACATAGAAAGATTGAGCTGCTGGCGTAGAAATCCGAGGCTCTGATCGTTGTATTCGGGGTTTCTGATTCGTGCGATCGCGTGCTTTGCACCAAGGCTTCTTGAAAGGTGGCAGGCAAGCATATTCATTTCGTCGGATGCGGTAACGGCTACTACGATATCTGCGTCCTTGACTACAGCCTCTGTGAGCGTGTCACAGTCAACGGCATTTCCGCAAACGCCCATAACGTCAAACATATCCGTGGTCTCGTTGAGGACTATGGGGTCATTGTCTATAACGAGCACGTCATGTCCCTCGTAAGTGAGGGCCTCTATTGCCGATCTGCCTATCTTTCCGCAGCCGATAATGATGATCTTCATAATAATATCTCCATTCTTCGCCAAAGGGCGAGAAAAATAACCTTAAAAAACATTATATCACCAAAAACCGTAAAAATCAAGAGAAAATAAAAAATCCCGACGCAAGTCGGGATTCTTTACCGGATATTAGTTACAGTGCGTTCCAGGAAACCGCGGTAACGTATTCGTTGGAACTTATCTTCTGCAGAAGCTCTGTTTCCTTTACGGTATGGCGGATATTGAAATGCACCTTATAAACGTTTTCATCGCCGTCCTTTGAGAGCTTGATGGAGTTAACGGAAGAGGAGGTCATTTCCGAAAGGCTGCTCACCACGTCCTCTACGTGGACCTTGCTTGGGATCCTTAGCTCTACCTCAAGGGAGTAATGCGTTTCGATCCTATTGGAAAGATTTGCAAGCAGAAGCTGGATAACGAGGATGAGGCAGGTCGCGAAGAAGGTAATGGAATACATACCTGCGCCCGCAGCCATACCGATACCCGCGCAGGTCCAGATTCCCGTTGCGGTGGTGAGTCCCTTTACAGATGCTCCGCGAACGAAGATAACACCCGCACATAGGAAGGACACGCCCGTCACTATATTTGAGGCTATGCGCGAGGCGTCCGCGCGATATTCCTCGCTAAGATCGAGCCCTGCGAAGCCGTATTGCGAAACTATCATAAAAAGGGCAGCGCCGAGGGCTAAGATGATGTGTGTCTTGATACCTGCGTCCTTTCTTCTGACACTTCGCTCAAGACCGATGATGCCGCCGCAAAGGCACGCGAACAAGAGTCTTAAGAAAAGCTCCTTATGAGCTATCGCGCTTTCAATAATTGCGTCTATCATAAATACCTCCGTAAATTTAATAAATCAGAAAACCAAGCATCTCGCCGTGCGAGGGATGAAGTCCTATTTCAAAAGCATTTCTAAGTATTCCGTATGCGAGCATTATCGCCGCAGAAAATATCAGAGCCGCCTTGTGCCAACGTTTAAGAGAGCGGACACCGTTTTTGATGTATTCGTAATAATAGGATATTCCCACCGCAAGCAAAAGGGGAATAAGGATTAGTACTGCGGCATTGTAATACAGCGCACCCTTAAGGTCGAAGGAGAGCAGGGAGGTGATCATTCTGGTCAGTCCGCAGCCGGGACACAGAATACCGAAAAGCTCATAAAGGGGGCACTTGAAGCCTATGTCGGTCAGACGATAGAACAGATAGTATAAAATTCCAACCGCAAGCAAAACGCCCGCGTTTTTTGCCGTTTCTTTAGCGCGCTCCTTCAATTTGCGACCTCGATTCTTAGTTTAGTAGCTTATTATACCACAACCAAATATAAAAATCAATAGAAATATATGCTATTTTGACAAAAAGTTAACACAATTGTAAAAATATTTAGTATAAATTTTAATAATAATTACATAACTCTATTGACAATACAGCTAAACGGTGGTAATATTTACTTGTAAATACATTTTAAGGAGATATCATTATGAAACGTTTTATTTCTCTCTTGTTGGCTCTTATGTTTACGCTTGCTTTGGCAGTTCCTGCGCTTGCAACCGAGGGTGCGCCCGTAATCGATGATCAGACTATGGCAGAGGCAGAGGCCATTGCTCAGAAGCTTGAGCAGATCGAAGCACTCGTTGCAAAGATCAAGGCAACCGTTACGGAAGTTATCGCAAAGGTAAAGGCGCTTCCTGCACAGGCTATAGCTCTTAAGGATAAGGTCGTTGCAACAGTTACCGCTAAGGTTAGTGAGATCACTGCTAAGGTAACACAGACCTATAACAACGTAAAGGCTAAGATAGTAGGTCTTTATGAAAAGGTAAAGGCGTTCTCGGTAAAGGATGCTATTTCCGGACTTGTTACCGACACGACCGCAAAGCTCACAGACCTTGTTGCAAAGGTAAAGGTTTTTGTTGCTGAGAAGGGCATCCTTGGTGTTGTTGTTATGGTTCTTGGCGCGATCGTATTACCGATACTTCTCATTGTCGGACTTGTATTGTTTACAGCAATCGTGGCATTGATCGCAGTTATGGGTATCATTGCACTTGTTGCAAGCATTTTCCTTGGCTTGATTGTGCTTGTGCTTTAATTAATTCACAATAAAAAAGACGGCGTTGCCGTCTTTTTTTGTTCAATCTATTGACAAAATGAAATAAAAGTAGTAAAATCAAGTAGATGATGTATATATTTCTTTAAAGGAGAGTAAAAAATGAAGCGTTTTATATCCATTTTATTTGTGTTTATATTTATTATCTCCGCATTTTCCGTAACGGGAGTTACGGCGTTTGCTGCCGAGGAAGGTGAAATGGGCGAGCTTATAGGATCGGTTCAGGAGAACACGTCCGTTTATATGGAGAAGCTTACGGGCTTGCTCGAATCGCTCAAGTCCTACGTTCCTATGGAAAAAATAGAGGCTCTCAAGTCTGAGCTCACGACTTGGGTAAAGGCTATATGGGGCTTTATTTCAAGCAATCAGACATACAAGAATATTTTTACTGCTATAGCTGCTATAATTGTGTTTTTGCTTCTTCCCATAGTTATTGGTCTTATTGTTGTAGCATACGCGATAATGGCGGGAATGATTATGTTTGGCGGTGCGCTTGTTGCCGTTGCACAGGTGTTTATCGAGATGCTTATAAAGATTGGATTATTCTTCGTATAAGATAATAAAAGCGAAAAGACCGAGCAGATGCTCGGTCTTTTCGTTTGCGGAGAGAGAGGGATTCGTTCTTGAATTTTGTGCGCTTTTCAATGATATATCGCTGACGCGATATGATATACGGCGTTGCCGTATGATATATTTTCGCTGCAAATATAATATAATATCCGTTCCTTCATATGCCGAAGGCATATATCATCGCTCGTAGAGCGATATCATATCGAAGATATATCACCCGTTCTGACAGGAACGGATATCATTGTAAAAAACCTCTTTTGTCTGGTAGACAAAAGAGGTTTTTTACATGGCGGAGAGAGAGGGATTCGTTCTTGAATTTTGCAAAACATCCGATTGGATTTATATGTTATGTTTTGCAAAATTCTTCGGTCACCGTTCAAAAATGCTCGCACGGGAGCATTTTTTACTGCTTCGAATAACCTCATTCAAAAAGGAAAGCACTCTAATGCGAGAGTG